>DATLBM010000001.1:0-13884 GCA_035526885.1 Thermoanaerobaculia bacterium
ACTTCCCTGCATGTGCCCGCGTTCTTCCGCTCCTACGACATCGACGTGCCCGGCATCAAACGCTTCCACTGTTGGTACGACGAGAAGGAGCGCATGGCCATGATCGACATCTCCAGGCCGTCGCCGCGAGGAAGACCAGCCGGAACGTAAGGGCACGGCGCGTCATTACTTACGGATGTTGCGGTGATTTCGAATGTGTTGATTTCACACAAATTGTGTCACCGCGACACCGACCGATCTCACCGCGACAGCGCGACGTGGCCAGTCACCCTGAACCACCCCGAACGGACCACCAGCCACCAATAACGTAAAAGGCGGCCCTTTCGGGCCGCCTTTTGTTCTCAGTGCATCGAGATGCGCCGGATGCGCTTGAGCGTGGGCTGCGCCCACATCGTGCGGATCTGCGTGATCGCCTCGTCCGAGATCTGCGCGTGGGACGCGCTGTCGTCGGGGAAGAACGCGCCGTTCTCCGCGAAGAGCTGCGCGATCGACGCCACCGGGACGTCCGCGTGGTATGCCGCGTTGATGGTGCGGATGTACTCGTTCGCGAAGAGCATGTAGCCGATGTCGGTGAGGTGGAAGAAGTCGAAGCCGAAGAAGCCGCCCGTCACCGGCTGCGCGGTGATGGACACCGGTCCGATCTTGTAGCCGCCCGGCGCGTACACCTTGTCGAAGAGGCCCTTGATGTTCGCGACCGGGATGTTCCGCGCGGCGGCGGCGTCGGCAATGATCTTGTTGTACTCGGCCACGCGCGTGGCGATGGCCACGTACTCGTCGGGCGTGATGACGTCGCCATTCGGCAGCGGCTTGCCGGCGTTCGGCAGCGCGTTGAACGGCGCGACGTTCGGCAGTCCGAAGCCGCTCTGCAGGTCCGCGCGCGCGTGCAGCAGCACGAAGCTGCCGGCCGGCAGCGGGCCGACCGTGCCGTTGCCGAGGTCCGCGATCAGCGGAACCGGCTGGCCGTTGATCAGCACGGGCGTGTTCGTGGCCGGATTGATGACCACCGACGGGATGAGCAGCATGTACGGCAGCGGCTTGTCGGGGATGTTACCGACGACCATGCCCGCGTTCGGCGCGCCGGCGACGAGCGCGTTGAGCACCGCCTCGTAGCGCGTCTTGAAGTCAGCGGCCGACGTCATGACCGCCGGCGTGCCCGCGAAGACGGAGGACAGCGCGTCGTTGCCGCCGATCCACATCGCGATGAAGGTCGGGTTCTGCACGAGGGCCTGCTGCACCGCGGTGCCCTGTCCGCGCAGGATGAAGCGCCCGAACGAGACAGGCGTCGGCTCGCCCGCGGCCGGCGGCTCGGCGCCGGTGATCGTCATGAGCGAGCCGACCGTGGCGCCCGGAATGGAGAGGTTGTTGTACGGACGGCCGAACGTCGTCATGACGGGCGTGCCGCTGCCCGCCGCCGGCGTGATGGTCGGCGCGAGGTTCACGAGCTGCAGCTCGGGACCGATGCCGGGGAACGTGACCAGCGGCTGCGCGAAGCACGGGTCGGTGGCTGCGGCGCCGGGCTGGCAAAGGGTGTAGCCGACCTGGCGCGCGATCACGGCCGGCCAGCTCCACGTCTGATGGCGCTCATTGAGCGAGCTGCTGAAGACGCCGGCGCCGTAGCTGTCGCCGAGCGCCACGAACTTGGTGAAGTTCGCGGAGCCGCGCTGCGCGAACGACGGAACGGCGACGAGTGCTGCAACCGCGACTGCCGCTGCCACTTTGATCAATTTGTTCATGATGGGTCTCCTTTAGAAGCGATAGCCGAGGTTGAAGCTCCACAGCACCGCATCCGTCTCATATGTCCCGTCGAAGCCGTCGGGATTCCGTCCCTGGGTGCTGCGGTCCTTGAAGTGGAGGATGAATGCCGCGCCGTCGACGACGAACGGTCCGGCGTGGAAGCCGGCGCCGAAGGTCGCGCCGATGCGATCGGAATCCGGAAGCAGCGGGCTCACGGACTCGGTCGGCTGCGGGTTCTGGTCATACAGCACGCCCAGGCGCACGTCCCAGTTCGGCGTGGCCTCGATGTTCGTGCCCAGGCGATACGCGGACGAGTCTTCCCAGTTCTGCTCGCGCACGAAGCTGCGCGTGGGCTGGTTGGTGAAGTCGACCGCCAGCGCCTCGAAGCGGCTCCAGGTCATGTGCGTGATGTCGAATTCGATGTCCATGCGATCGCTCGGGCTGAACGCGACGCCGACCGAGGCGATGGCGGGGAAGGGGAAGGTCGTGGAGATCGTGTCGTCGTGCGGGAACGTGGCGGCGACGGCCCCGTCGAGCTGCGCGTTCCCGGTGGAGATCTGCGTGAAGTCGGCGTCGCCATCGAGCTCGATGTCCATGTCGCTGCGATAGGTCGCGCCGATGCGGAAGCGCTCGGACGGCTTGAACAGCACGCCCACGTTGTAGCCGATGTCATCGCCGTAGTCGCTGGCCAGGCGCGCGTTGCCGATGTCGGTGACCCGGCCCGTGAACGGGTTCGGGAACGGCAGGGGGATGTTCTGATTGAGGATGACGCGCGCGCGGCGGTACTCGACGCCCGCGCCGATGGCCAGCTTGCCGCTGATGGTCTGCCACGCGAGCGTGGGCTGCACGGAGGTCGTCTTGAGGTCCGCATCGCGCGAGACGAAACGCCCCACCCACGGGTCCTGCCAGTCGGTGCGCAGTCCCCACGCGGCGAACACGCCCAGGCCGACGGTGAGGTTCTGGCCGAGCGGGATGCTGGCGTAGAGGTTGGGCGGAACGAACGTGTGGCGGTCGTACTTGCCTTCGGTGCCCGAGGTGTACTCGCTGTTCGGGTCGCCGGTGAACTCGTTGGTGAAGTTGATGAAGGTCGCGCCCGCGAGGACTTTCATGTCGCGCTGCTGCGCGAGACCGGCGGGGTTGTAGAAGATGGCGCTGGGATCGTCGGCGGTGGCGGCGAAGGCGCCGGCCATGCCGGTGGCTTTCGCGCCCTGCTCGAAGATCGAGAAGCCGGCGCCGAAAGCCGTCACGGTCGTGACGAGGCAGACCATGGTGAAAACTACTCTGAGGGATCGCAAGGTGACCTCCTAAGTCTGTTGTTGCGCAGAGGATTACGTTCGAGGAAAAACGGCGCGCATCATAGCACCGAAGCCCTCACGGCCTCGGTAGCGAAAGGTAGACGAAAGGATTCACGGCGCCGCCCCGAAAACGGTAGATCCCGTAGTGCAGATGGGGCGGCGTTCCGCGCGCGTTGCCGGAGTCGCCGACCGTGCCGAGGACGGTGCCCGCGTCGACGAGCTGTCCTTCGCGCACGGGGCCGAATCGTTCGAGGTGCGCGTAATAGTGCCAATACCCGCCCGGACCGAGCACGCGCACGATCCGTCCGCCCAGCCGATTGTGTCCCACCGTCACCACGATTCCCCGCGTGCTGCTGACGACCGGCGTGCCGCGTTTCGCGAAGATGTCGATTCCCTGGTGCGATCGTCCGCCGGAGCGCGGCGCTCCCCACGTGTCGGCGAGTTGCGCGCGTTTCACACCGCGCACCGGCACCGGCAAGCGCTGTGGCGCGTTCGCCGTGATCAACTGCAACGCTGTGACGGGATGACGCAGGATCGGCGTTGTACGCGCAAGCGCGAGCCACAAAACGGCGACCGTCAATGCCGCAATGACTAGTCGACGAAGTATTGCCACTCGACGGCGCGTACGCGGCCTCCATTCACTTCGAACGTGATGGTGTCGATACCGACGTCGTTCTCGATCCGATAAACGAGCCGGCCGCCGCGCGCTTGCGACGGCTCGCCGAAGCGCTCGCGCACCGCTTTCGCCGTTTCGGGAAACGCAATGACGCGCGGATCGGTCACACGCACGCGCTCGAGCAGCGATTGGTCGCAGCAGAGGACATTGAGCACGGTGATCGTTGCGCCGCGATACGTCAGGGTCGCGCGCACGTTGCGCATTTTCGGATCGTGCGGCGATGCAATGAGCACGAACGACGTTTGCTCCGGCGGGCCCAGACGCCGCGTGACGGAAGCGATCGAGGTGCCGAGGATTTCCTTTGGCTGGGACAGGAAACCGGCCAGGACGAGCGCGAGGATCACGATCCGAGCAATTCCCGCAGGATGGAATTGGCCAGGTCGGCGTTGGCCTTGCCGCGCATTTCCTTCATCAGCTGCCCGACGAGGAAGCCGAATACTTTGGTCGTGCCTGCGCGGTACTGGTCGACCGTCGATGCATTGGCGGCGAGCACGCGCTGCGCCGCCTCGCGAATGGCGTTCGGGTCGCTGACCTGGGCCAGTCCCTTGCGCTCCACAATGCGCTCGGCGGACTCGCCGGTCGCGGACATGTCCTCGAAGACTTCCTTGGCCGCTTTTCCGCCGATGGCGCCGGAGTCGAGCATCCGGATCAATGAGCCGAGCATGGCCGGCGTCACTTTGTAATCCGCAATCTCGATTTTCCGCTCATTGAGCTCGCGCAGCACTTCATTACGCACCCAGTTCGCGGCCGCGCGCGGATTCTGCGATTCCACTGCGGCGAGCTCATAGAAATCCGCAACCGCTTTTGTGGCCACAATCACTTCGGCGTCGCCGACGGTCAGGCCGTAATCGCGCTGATAGCGGTCGATGCGCTGCTGCGGCAGTGCCGGCAGCGATCCGCGAACGTCCTCGATGAACGACTCTTCCACACTGAGCGTGAACAGATCGGGATCGGGAAAATAGCGATAGTCGTGCGCTTCCTCCTTGGAGCGCATCACGCGCGTCTCGCCCGAATTCACGTCATAGAGCCGGGTTTCCTGCACGATCGCGCCGCCGCTTTCCAAAACGCCGATCTGGCGCTGGATCTCGTGATCGATGGCGCGTCCCACGAAGCGGAAGGAATTGAGGTTTTTGATCTCCGTACGCGTGCCCAGCGGCTCGCCTTTGCGCCGCACGGAGACGTTCGCGTCGCACCGCAGCGATCCCTCCTCCATGTTCCCGTCGCACACTTCGGTGTACATCAGAATCTGACGCAGTCGGGTGAGATAGGCGACGGCTTCTTCGGACGAGGAAATGTCGGGCTCGGAAACGATCTCGATCAGCGGCGCGCCGGCGCGATTGAGATCGACCAGCGACACGTCCGGCTCGTGCAGTAACTTTCCCGCGTCTTCTTCCATGTGGATGCGGATCAAACGCACGCCGTTGACGAGGCCGCCCGTCGCGAGCGGCCGGTCGAACTGCGAGATCTGGTAGCCCTTGGGCAGGTCCGGATAGAAATAGTTCTTGCGCGCGAAAACCGATCGCGGATGGACCGCGCATCCCGTCGCCAGCGACATGCGCACCGCCAGCTCCACCGCTTTTCTGTTGAGCACCGGCAGCGCGCCGGGATATCCGAGGCAGACCGGGCAGACGTTCGTGTTCGGCGGCGCGCCGAAGACGATCGTGCAGCCGCAGAAGATCTTCGTGCGCGTCAGCAGGCGCGCATGCACTTCGAGGCCGATGACGGCTTCCCACATGGCGCGCGATTATAGGGATATACAATCGTCGTCTCCCCATGTCTCGCGCCACGTTTTTCCGTTGGTGGAAGGTCGGCGTCGTCGTTGCGGCGGTGTTGTTGCTCGCGTTCGCCGTGGCGACGCGGCCGCTCGTGGAGACGCGCACGGCTCTGGTGCTCGCGGCGCTCGTGCTCGTCGCCACCTTTCTCCGTCTCGACGCGGGCGATGCCTCGGCCGGCTTCGACGCCGCGGTGGCGTTCGGGGCGCTGCTCGTCTTTCACAGTCCCGCCGTCGCGTTGATGGCCGTCTTCGCCGGCACCGGCGCGCACGCGCTGTACGACGCGATCTCGAAAAAGGAATGGCACCTCGAGCCGTTCTACAACGCCGCGCAGCTGGCGTTGTCGTACGGCGTGATCGGCATCCTCTACTCCGTCGCCGTTGCGCGCGACGCGGAGCCGTCCGCGAAGATGGCCGGCGCGGCGCTGCTCCTGGCCGGCTACGCCGGCATTCACCTCGCGTTCGTCTCGCTGCGGCGCTACGCCGAGGAAGAGACGGCGCCGCTCGATCTGCGCCGCGTGCTGCTGATCCAGGCCAAGACGCTGCTGCTGGTCACGCCCGTCGTGGCCATCGAGGTGATGCTGTACGCGACCTGGGGCATCGCCGGATTCGCCGTGGCGTTCCTGCCCGTGCTCATCGTGGCCTACGCCATGCGCAACGAGTCCGAGGCGGCGCAGCAGAACGTGGAACTGGTGCGGCGCAATCGCGAGCTGGCCATTCTCACCGAGAGCTCCACGCAGATTCTGTCGGCGGAGACCGATCACGAAACGCTGCGGCGATTGATGTCGCTGCTCTCGAAGCTCGCGCGCATGAAGGCGTGCGCCGTCGTGACCTGGGAGCCGAATCCCGACATCCCGCCGTCGGTCTATCGCTTCGGCGAGTGCCTGCCGACGGACCAGGACATCCTGCGCTGGGTCGAGCAGGCCGGCTTTGCGCAGTCGGCGCCCAGCCGCGCGTTCGTGTTCCAGAGCGACATGCGCAAGTTCCCTCTGTCGACGGGCCGCGCCATCCAGGTGCTGATCGGCATTCAGACGCCCGAGGTCATTTACGGGATTCTGATTTTCGAGACGGAGGATCTGTCCATTCTCAAGGCGGGCAGTCTCAATCTCCTGACGCTGCTCGTGAATCAGACCGCGCTGTCGCTGCAGGATCAGCTGCTGCGCCGCGAGATGCGCGAGACGACGGCGCAGCTCGAGAGCCATGCCGCCACGATGTCGACCATTCTCGACGTCTCGAACAGTCTCATCGGACAGTTCGACGTCGACGCCGCGCTGACGCGCATCGCGCAGGCCATCCGCCGCGCGCTGGGATTCGAGAACGTCGTCTTCGCGGTCCGGGATCCGCGCACGAACGACTACGTCCGCCGCGCGCACGCCGGACTCGATGACGTGTGGGAGGACGTGCGCCGCAAGCGCGTCTCGACGGCCGAGATCACGGCCTTCTTCAATCCCGAGTTTCACGTTTCGAATTCGTACTTTGTCTCGCACACGGCGCTGCGCAAGAGCGAGCATGACTTCTTCGTGCGTCCCGAGGATGCGGATGACGGGTTTCTGAAGCCGGATGAGTGGCACGAGAACGACCTTTTGCTCGTGCCGCTGATGCAGGGCGAGGAGATGATCGGCTTCCTCTCCGTGCGCGAGCCGCACGACCGGCGCATCCCGTCGGTGGGGGAAGTGCAGACGCTGGAAGTCTTCGCCACGCAGGCCGTGACCGCGCTGCAGTCGGCGCGGCAGTACGAGGAGATCAAGCGCCTCACGTTCATCGACGCGCTCACGCCGGCGTACAACCATCGCTTTTTCCAGGAGGCCCTGGCCAAAGAGGTCAATCGCCATGCGCGCACGGGCCACGATCTGGCGCTGGCCATGCTCGACATCGACAACTTCAAGAAGATCAACGACACGTTCGGACATCCGGTCGGCGACGACATTCTCAAGGGCCTGGTGGAAGAGCTGATGACGAACGCGCGCGACTCGGACGTCGTGGCGCGCTACGGCGGCGAGGAGTTCGCGATCATCTTTCCGGACACGCCCGCCGGCTCGGTGCGCGATGCCGCCAATCGCCTGCGCACGCTGGTCGAAAGCCGCGTCTTCGCGGTGCCGCAGCTTTCACGGACGGTGCACATCACCGTGAGCATCGGTCTGGCCGTGTATCCGCACGACGGAAGAACGCCGGCGGATCTCATCTCGCGCGCGGACGCTGCGCTGTACTTTGCGAAAAAGAACGGCAAGAACCGCGTGGCCATGGCCTCCGACGTGGTGGGGGCGGAGGCGGTCTGACGATCGACGTCAGTATTTCCGAACTTCCTCTTTCACGCACTTCAGCTCTTCCTTGCTGCAGACGTAGCCCGCCGGACAGCCGCCGGCGACGCCGAAACAGGAGCAGCCTTTCGTCCCGTCGTCGTTGGTGACGCAGTGGCCGTTGCACGGTTTGCCTCCGCAACAGGAGGTGAATGCGCCGCGGCTTTCGGGCCCGCCGCACGGACCTTCACTGTCCGCGAAACGAAGTCCCGGCAGCGGCGGCCCGGCCACGAGATTTCCCGCGGCATCGACGTAGCCCGTGTTGTCAGGAACGCTCGCGCGGTCGGGGACGGGCAGCGGCTCGACTTTGCGTTTCGTTTCGGCGCAGTTGAACAGGAGCAGTGAGCAGAGGACGGCGATCATCATTCGCATGAGGGGTCTCCTATGGAAAAGCCGCCGCGCTGACGTGGACCGCGTCGGACGTGAACTCCCACTGCTTGTTGCAGCCGGCAGAGGAGTCGGTGAAGGCGCGCAGGAAACGGGCGTTCACGGAGTTCGGAGCGAAGCCGATGAACGCCATGTCGTCGTAGTCGCCCCAGAAGCCGCGAGTGTCGCCGCAGACCAGGTGCGGATCGACGAAGTCGAACCCGATCATGAGGCGCGAGCCGTTGGGCAGCACGGCCAGCGAGCCGCGGCGGATGGCGATCGTGTTGCCGGCGGGCGCGTGATCGCGCGTCGCGAACGTGCCGGCCCAGGCCGCGGGAATGGTCAGGAAGCCGGGGAAGGCACGCACCAGCGGTGCGAACTGGTCGCCCTTGTAGCTGTAGTAGCCCGGAGTCGAGCCCCACTCCGGCGCGGGCTTGCACGGCTGCGACAGATCGAAGCCGCAATACGACCCTTCGACGTAGAGGCGCTTGCCGTCGTTGCGCGTGTACATGAAGCGGATCTCGTCGCGGCGCACGTTCCCGTCGTCGTCCTGGCTGGCCGCGCCGACGTCGAACGAAAACTGCGGCCCGGTGCGGAGCACGCGGTCCGACAGATGGACGTCCGGATTCACCGCCGAAGGATTGCTGGCCACGCGCGGCGTGCCCCAGCTCCCGTTGTGATAACGGTTGACGATGATCTGTCCGTACCCGCCCACGTCGTTTCCCGCGAGCACGCCCTTCTGGCATTGGATGATCTGTCCGGCCACGAACAGGCTGACGTCCGGACCGCCGAGGGAGAGGGCCGGGTAGCCGACGCGGATGCGCGGGTGGGTGGCCATCGTGCAGCCGGGGAAGGGGTGAGGCAGCTTCACGAACTGGTCGTTCGGACTCTTCGCGTGCCAGATCGAGTACTCGCGGTTGTTGTCGATGTTGATGAACGCCGCGTAGACGTCGCCCCTCGTCGACGAGGCCATGTTGCCGCCGTCGTAGAAGCCGAAGCTCTCATGAACGCATTGATACATGGTGAAGGTCTTGCCGCCGTTCTGAGAGCGCGCGATGCAGGCGCCGCCGATGAAGTCGTTGATGGGCCCTTCGATCGTGCCGTCCGCGGGCATCAGCGACTTCGGCACGGCCAGGTTGACCAGGAACGCGTAACGCTGATCGCCGGCCACGCTGGTGATGCCGGGGTCGCCCCACAGCACGGGCCAGTCGTCGGTGGCCGGCACGTTGCCGCCGTACTTCCACGACGCACCGCCATCCGTGGAGTTCGCCCAGCCCATCATGCTGGCGCCTTTCGCGACGGTGCGCGTCGTCGCGGTGTAGGTGATCTTGCCCTGCGCTGCGGGCTCGTCGTTGAAGGCGACGGTGAGGATGCTCTGCCCGTTGAAGTTCGCCATCGTGATGGCCGTCTCGGCCTGAGTGCCCGCCCATGACGGATCTTTCTTGTTCACGCCGGTGACCGGAGTGCCGGCGGTTGCGCATCCCGCCAGCCGCAGCAGAGCAACGAGCAGAAAGACCACCGCGGCGGCGCGTTTCATAGGGGAACCTCCGACTGGTAGTGAATCGGCGGGGTGAAACGTTTCAATGTGTGTAAGCTCTCGCGTCATGCGCAAGCTCTTGGCCATCCTCGTCGTCGCCGCGCCGCTTTTCGCACAAACGCTCGACCAGCGCGTCACCGCGGCGCTCCCCGGTCTCGTCGAGACCTACCGCGCGCTGCACGCGACGCCCGAGCTCTCGATGCAGGAGGCGAAGACCTCCGCCACCGTCGCCCAGCGCCTCCGCGACCTCGGCTACGACGTCACCTATCCCTTCGGCAAGTACGCCGATCCGAACGCCACGTGCTACGGCGTCGTGGCCGTGATGCGCAACGGCAAGGGGCCGACGGTGCTCGTGCGCAGCGACATGGACGCGCTTCCCGTCGCCGAGCAGACCGGCCTTCCGTACGCGAGCCAGAACGCCGGCGTCATGCACGCCTGCGGACACGACGTCCACATGACCACACTCCTCGGCACCGCCAGACTGCTCGCGGATCTGAAGTCGCAGTGGCACGGCACGGTGATGCTGATCGGCCAGCCCGCGGAAGAGGTGGTGAAAGGCGCGGACGGAATGCTGTCCGCGGGACTGTACGAGAAGATCGCCAGGCCCGACTACGCCATCGCGCTGCACGACTGGTCCGCGCTGGAGACGGGGAAGATCGGCTATCGCGCCGGCCAGTTCATGGCCGCGACGGATTCACTCAACCTGACCATCCGTGGCGTGGGCGGACACGGCGCCGCGCCGCACAACACGAAAGATCCCGTGGTGCTGGCATCCGAGACCGTCCTCGCGCTGCAGACCATCTCCAGCCGCGAGCGCTCGCCGCTCGATCCCGTCGTGGTCACGGTCGGCAAGATCGAAGGCGGGACGAAGCGCAACATCATCCCGGACGAAGTGAAGCTCTACCTCACCGTGCGCACGTTCAAGCCGGAAGTGCGGGCGCGCGTGCTGGACTCCATTCAACGCATTCCGCGCGGACTGGCCATCGCCGCGGGGTTGCCCGAGGATCGCATGCCCGTGTACGAACATCTCGATCACGAGTCCGTGGCCGCGACGTTCAACGAGCCCGCGCTCACGCAGCGCGTGGCCTCGGCCATGTCGCGCGAGCTCGGCGAGAGCAACGTCGTAGTGATCGATCCGGCGATGGTCAGTGAGGACTTCGGCCTGTTCGGGCTTCAGGGAAAGATCCCCACCGCGCTGCTCGCGCTGGGCGCCGCCGATCCCGCCGCGCTGCAGAACGGGACGCAGGCCGGCCTGCATTCGAGCAGGTTCGCGCCCTCCTCGCCGGAGATCGTGCTGCGCACCGGCGTGCGCGCGGCCACGGCGGCGGTATTGGATTTACTGAAGTAGGGAGGCGTACCATCTCTCTCCATACGGAGGGAAAGATGAGAAAGACCATCCTGCTGGCCATGGCCCTGGTGTCCCTTTTCTTCGCAGCGAGCGCGTTTGCGCAGTGCGAGACGCTGATCATCCTCAACGAGTTCGTGCCCGAGTTCCAGGTGAACCAACCCGTCCACTTCCAGTTCGACGTGATCGGCGGCACGCCGCCGTACAAGTTCTCGATCTACGACGGCGCGCTGCCCGACGGGCTGAAGCTGTTGTCGAACGGGAAGATCGTCGGGAAGCCGACGCAGGTCACCGACACGACGGTGTTCTTCCAGCTCACCGATGGCGCGGGTTGCGGATTCGTGCAGGCATACGCGATCCGTGTGTCTGATTTGTCACAGTAAGTAATGCTCTCCACGAGGGTGGCTTTCCTGCGAGGCGTCATAAAATGTCCCTAGCCCCGCGGCGCCGAACGCGCGACGATCTCTCCATTGGAGGGAACATCGTGAAAAGAAAAGCCATCCTCGTCGGAATCATTGCTGCTTGTCTCGCCGTCGGCGCTTACGCAACCACGATCGAAACCGAAAGCCTGCCGGGGTTCTACGTCGGGGTGCCGGCGTCGTTCCAGATTCAGGCCACCGGCACCGCGCCGATCACCTTCCAGATCACCTCGGGCTCGCTGCCGCCGGGCTTGTCGATGAGCTCCGGGGGCGTGATCTCGGGAACGCCGACCGTGGCGACGTACGACTACACGATCTTCGTGAGAGCGACGGACGCGAACGGCCGCCAGAGCACGACCACGGCCTACGCCGTGATGGTCGAGCCGTAATCGCACCACTTCGACCCCGATCCCGCTCGCGCGGCACAGCCGCGCGGGCGTGATCGGCGCGCCGCATGCAGACTTCGCCCGTCCGGAGGCACACATGCCACGCGAACCTCAAAGCTACGGCAGCGGCAGCGATTGGGTGACCGGCCGTACGGATCAGAAGGTGAATGATCAGAAGTCGACGCCGGCGCCGGAGCATCAGGAGTTCTACGACGAGCGCCGCGAGTCGGAGACGTCATCGCCCGCGCAGGGCGGACGGACGTCGGACGTTCAACTCGCCGAGAGCGCGCAGCCCACGGGCACGACGGCCGGCGATCGCGCGCCGGTGCAGAACGTGACGGGCGCGGACGGCGGCGCGAAGCGCGACTCGTTCTTCAAGAAGCGCGATTACGAATGACGCAGGACGGGCTTGCAGCCCGCCCTGTGAACTCACCTGTGAACTCACCTGTTAACATCGCCGCACACCGTGCCGGATCTCGCAGAACTGTTTTCGGGTGAGTCGTACCAGGCGACCGCGCTGTCGATTGCGACGGCGTCGTCCTCGATGCTCATCCTGCTTCTCGGCGCGGTCGTGCTCCGGCGCGGACGCGCGCGCGGCGCGAGCCGGCCGTTCTTCATCCTGGCCGTCGTCGTCTTCGGATGGCTGGCCGCGTGGGCGGCGATGTACGCCGCCGTCGATGCCGGCATCGCGATGCCTTGGGCGCGGCTCGGCCACGCCTGCGGCGTGTTGATCAGCGCCGCCGCGCTGCACTTCGCGTGGCGACTCCTCGGCAGCGACCGCCGCTATCGCACCGCCGTCGTCTTCGCGTGGATCGCCAGCGCTGGAGCGGCGCTCCTCGGACTCTTCACGAACATCACGCTCGCCGGCGTGCGGCAGTTCGCGTGGGGGTGGTATCCGCGCTCGCAGCCCCTCGCCAACGTCGTGCTGCTGCTCGTCGCGGCGATCATGATCGCCACGATCCATCTCTTCTGGCGCGCCTATCGCGACACCGACGGGCACGGCCGCGAGCGCGGCAGCGCGCTGTTGCTCGCCTCGGCCTTCGGCGCGCTCGGCCTGTTCGACTACCTGCCGTCGATCGGCGTCGATCTTCATCCGACCGGCTACATCACCGCGCTGATCTACATCGTCCTCTTCGCGACGGCCGTGTGGCGCTTCGATGCGGAGAGCATCACCGCGGGCTTCGCCGCCACGCAGATCCTGGACACGATGAAGGGCGCGGTCGTCGTCGCCGACATGGCCGGCATCATCCGCGTCGTCAATCGCGGTGCCGGCCAGCTCCTCGGATACGCACCGGCACAACTGCGCGGGGAGCACATCCGCCGCATTTTTCCGCGCGACGAAAACCTCAGCACCGGCCAGATCATCAACAGCCTCGGCGTCCTCGAGCACACCATGGCCTGGCGCGCCGCGGACGGCACCACCGTCGACGTGCTCGCCGCGTCATCGTTCCTGCGCGACCCCGACAACGCGCCGGTGGCCGTCGTGTACGTGGCCAGCGATTTCACCGAGCGCAAACGCGCCGAAAGCGCGCTGCGCGACAGCGAGCACCGCTACCGCACGCTCTTCGAGATGAACCCGCTGCCGATGTGGGTCTACGACTACGAGTCGCTGCGCTTCACCGACGTCAACGACGCCGCGGTGAAGCACTACGGCTGGTCGCGCGACGAGTTTCTGCGCATGACCATCCGCGACATCCGTCCGCCCGAGGAGCTGCCGGCGATGGAAGTCGCGCTGCGCCACGCCGAGGCGCGACGCGGTCCGCAGCATTTCCTCCATCGCACGAAAGACGGGACGGTCATCGACGTCGAGATCACGTCGTTCGAGTTCCTGTCGGCCAACCGGCGGTCGCGGCTCGTCATCGCGCAGGACGTCACCGCGCGCATGCGTGCCGAAGATGAGCTGCGGCAGAGCGAGGAGCGGTATCGCGAGCTGTTCGAGAACGCCAACGACATCGTCTACACGCACGACCTCGAAGGCATCGTCACGTCGATGAACCTCGCCGGCGAGCGGGCCAGCGGCTACACGCGCGATGAGCTGATCGGCAAACACGTCCACGA
>DATLBM010000002.1:0-3442 GCA_035526885.1 Thermoanaerobaculia bacterium
CACCAGGTCCTGTCCGCCGGTGGTGAAATAGATCGTGGCGCCCCTGTCGATCTCGCCCTCCGCCCAGGCCCGTCCGCCGTGGCGCTCGATGATCTTCTGCACCGTCGCCAGTCCGATGCCCGTGCCTTCGAACTCGCGCGACGAGTGCAGCCGCTGGAACGGGCGGAACATCTTCGCGGCGTGCGACGGATCGAAGCCCGCGCCGTTGTCCTTCACGTAAAACGCGCTGCCGTTCTGGCCGAACTCGATGCGCGTCTCGGGACGGTGGCGTGTGAACTTCCACGCGTTCGACATCAGATTCTCCAGCACCGCGCGCAGCAGGCGCTCGTCGCCGACGGTCTGCACGCCGCGCCGGATCTCGAAGTGCGCAGCGCGCCCGGGATTGGTCTGATGCAGCGACTCGGCGACGCTCTCGGCGATGGCGCTGAGGTCCACCTTCTCGTGATTGATCTCCGCGCGCGTGAGCCGCGTCATCTGCAGGAGGCCATCGATCAGATCGCGCATCTGGCCGCAGCCCTCGTGAATCCAGCCGAAGTACTCGCGCGCCGTGTCGTCCAGCTCGTCTCCATAATCCGTTTCGATGGCCTGGACGAAGCCGTCGATCGATCCGAGGGGGCCGCGAAGATCGTGGGAGACGGAGTAGGCAAACGACTCCAGCTCTTTGTTGACCTGCTCCAGCTCGACCGAGCGGCGGCGCAGCTCGACGTCGCGCTGCTGCATCTGGCCGAGGAGGTCGTTCATGGCGGCGGCGGCGCGGCCGGCTTCGCCGCGGGAGGCTTCGACGCGCAGCGAGTACGCGTTCTCGCGCGAGGCGCGCTGGGCCACGTCCGTCATGCGCCGCAGCGGAGCGACGGCGGCGCGCGCGAGCAGCATTCCGATCGCGAATCCCGCCAGCGTCGCCACGAGCACGCAGACCGCGATGACGCGAAACGCGGCGCGCATCTTCGCCGCGAGCGGCGCGGCGCTCACTTCCACGCAACGCGTTCCGTTCGGCAGCGTCTCGCACGCCACTTCCTCATTCACCAAACGCGACGCAAACCCAGGGCGGGCTTCCGCCGGTCCCTTGATCTCCGAAATCAGTTTGCCGGCGCGGTCGTACACCTTCGTCGAGGCCACGTATTCGGGCGAGCGCGCGGCCACATCCGCACGCGCATCGCGTACCATCATCCACAGAGAGCCGCCGCCCGCGATCGACGATCCGAGCAAAGCCACCGCCGCGGCGACGAGGGGAATGATTTTTTCGATGGAACGCGCCATGACACGTTTATTGCAGGCCCATCTGCAAGAACTTCGCCTTCGGGTTGCTCGCCAATGATACGAATTCGCGCAGCACGTGCGCTCCTGTGCGTCCTCACATGGGCCGCGGCGACGCGTTGCAGCGAGAAGCCGGATGCCGCAGCCGCCGAGACGCCGCAGCTCGAAGTCCGAGCCGCCGTCGCCGCTCCGCAGACCGCGATCGCCATCTCCACCATCGACGGCCGCATCGCCACGCTGCTGGTGAAGGAAGGCCAGCTCGTGCAGCCCGGGGCCACGATCGCCACGCTCACCAACGCCGGCGTCGACCGCGACATCGCGTACGCGAAAGCGCAGGTCGCGGTCGCACAGCAACGCCTGCGCGACGCGCGCCGTCCCGTCATCCGCACGGTCGTTCCCGGCGACAACGCCGCGCGCGAGCGTGCATCCGCGCAGATCCTTCGGAATGCCGAGGCGCGGCGCGCGCGGTATCGGGAGCTCTACGCGACGCATGACGTCTCGAAGCAGGAGCTGGAGGACGCGGAGACCGCGTACGCCGCGGCGTTGCGCGATTCGCTGAACGAACGCGAGCGCGCGACGCAGCATGTACTGCAGACGGACACGGGTTTGCTGCAACTGGAGCTGGAACGCGCGCAGGCGGAGCTGGCGTACGCATCCGATCGCCGCGCCCTGCTCGAGGTGAAGGCGCCCATGGGCGGCATCGTCACGCGCGTCGTCGCGCGGCCGGGCCAGAACATCTTCCCGCGCGATCCGATCGTGGAGATCGCCAACACCGCCACGGTCGAAGTGCGCGGCACGATCGCCTCCGAGCTCACCCGCTACGTGCGCGTGGGGCTTCCGGTCGAGACGAAAGTCTTCACCGTGCCGCCGCGCCGTTTCACGGTGCCGGTCAAGAACGTGCTCCCCGGCAACGGCGGCGCGACGCTGGTCGTCGAGCTCCCCAACCCCGACGGCGTGCTGCAGGAAGGCCAGACCGCCGTGGTGACGGTGAAATGAAGCGCCGGTTGGCGGTTGGCAGTTGGCGGTTGGCGGTTTTGATTCTTGCGCCGGTGGTCGCTCGCGGCGACGTCGTCGTGAGTTTTGCGGATGCGGTGGCGCGGGCGCTGCGTGCGCATGGCGGTGTTGGCGCTTCCGCGGATCTGGATGGGCTTCCGTCGCGTTCTTTGCCTTCGATCCGCGCGGAATCGACGTACAGCAGCGCGGAGAATCTCAGTCTCTTTTCCGAGCGCGTCGATCGCTTCGACGCCTTCACCGCCGTCGTGTCACTCGACTATCCGCTGCTCGATCGCGGCGGCGAGCGTCGGCGCAACGACGCGTTGCGCGCGGATGCGCAGCTGCTGCGCCGCAACGCCGTCGATGAGAGGGAGAGCGTGTTTCGCGAAACGCTGGAGGCATTTGCGGCGCTGTATCTCGCCGAGCAGCGCATCCAGGTCCTGAACGCCGCGTCGGCGCGCGCCACCGCGCTGCGCAAACGCGCGACGAACCTCCTCGCCAGGGGCGAGATCAGCAACCTCACCGCGGCGCAGTGGCAGGATCAGGCGCTGGCCACGGAGTCGCAGCTCGTCGATCTCGAGCTGCAGCGCCTCGACGCGGAGACGCGGCTCAAGCAATTGATGGGCGATCCGTCCAGCGAGGCATTGCGCGCATCGCTCGACCTCGATCAGCGCACCGAAGCCGGGGAGCCCGCGGCAACGCGCGCGTCGCTGATCGAGGCGCGCCAGCGACTGGCATTCGAAGAAGCCACCGCCGCGAGGCGTCCGCAGTTGATGCTGAACGCGTTCGGCGGCGTGGCCACGGTCCCGTCGACCTATCGCACGGATGCCGAGGATGGAACGTTCGGCATCTACGGACTGCGGATCAGCCTCTCGCTGCCGATGTTCGACGCCGCGGCCAAACGCCGCGTGATCGAGGCGCGGTTGCAACTCGAAGAGGCCACGCGCGTGCGCACGCTCGCCGAGACGGCGTCGCGCAATCGCGCCGAGCTCCTGCGCCTGGCCATCGCCGCCGCGGACAAGCGGATGCAGTTGCTCCGCGACGCCATCGCCGCCGCCAGGCAGCGTGAGGAATCGGTGACGCGGCTCGTGCGCGCGGGGGTGCGTTCCGAGGGAGAGCTGATCGACGCGACGAACGCGATTGCGCGGCGGGAGAGCGATCTGCTGGCAGCGCGCGTGGAGCGCTGGAAACTGCA
>DATLBM010000003.1:0-8431 GCA_035526885.1 Thermoanaerobaculia bacterium
CGGGCAGCAACGGCGGAATGGGTCAACGCACGCTACCGCGCCCAAGGCCTGCTGCAGTTCCTCGTGCGCGGTGTGAAGAAGGCGCTCTCGGTCGCGCTGCTGCATGCAATCACCAACAACATGCAGCGAGCAGTGGCGCTCACCGGCTGACACGGTCTTGCAAAGGGCCGAAACGGAACGCAAAAGGGGCCGAAAACGAAAAGAGCTTGGATGTGGGATGAGCGTGCGTCCGCCTTCCTACCTTCAAGTCAACGATTGCAGCGAATCGATGTATCGCGTCCTACGCGACGTTTTGCGCAAACGCGATTCATTCACAGCCTCTCAGGATGACACCTCGGCTCGTGTCATCCCGAGCGAAGTCGAGGGACCTTCCAGCGTGCCACGCAGCGGCAAGGTCCTTCGACTCCGCTGCGCTCCGCTCAGGATGACACCCGCGCGCGCGGTGCTACCATTTCCCCGGTCCCATGTCCTCCGCAGTGCACCCTGACGCCGCGCGCACGCGCGTCATCACCGTCTTTCTCATCCAGGGCCTGACCGGCTTCCTGGTGATGGCCTGGCTCACCTGGCTGCGCGCCGATCAGACCCGCGACATCCTCAACGTCCTCGGCGGCGACGCGCCGATTCTCATCGCCATCTTCGTCGCCTTCGCGGTCACGCTGGCGCTGCTCAAGTTCGAGCTCACCAATCTCACGTACGTCGCGCTGGTCATCGTCGCGTACATGGCCATGTTCCCGCTGCTCGGCATCGTGCTGTCTTCGTGGATCGCGGTCGCCGTCTCCATCGCCACGCGCCTGCTCGCGCTGCACCAGATCGGACCCGCGAAGATCGCGCGACAGGATCCGCTCACCGACTACATCAAAGCCTTCGGCCTCTTCGGCACGTACGGCATTCCCGTGGTCGTGGCGGCGAGCGTGTTCGAATGGCTGGGCGGCAGTTTTCCCGTCACTCACGCGTCGCCCGCGAACGCCATGCGCATCGCGGCGGGCGGAGTGTCGCTGATCCTCATGAACTCGCTGCTGATGTTCTGGCCGCAGCGCTCGTACGGATTCCCGCTCGACAAGATCATCCGTCTCTATCTCATCGACGGCGGCATTTCATTCGTCGCGCTGCCGTACGCCGTCGTGACCGCGCTGGCGTTTCCCGCGATCGGCTGGGGTGGTGTGATCGCACTCGCGTTCACGGGCGCGGTCGGCAACTACATCGCGCGCAAGCTCGCGTTGACGCGCTCGAAGTCGGACGATCTCCTGCAGCGCCTCGCCTCGCTGACCAACATCGGCAAGACCATCTCGCTGCGCACCACCACCGACGAGCTGCTGATGACGATCTACACGGAATGCCGGACGATCATCGACTGCTCGTGGTTCTCCATCGCCCTGCTCGACGAGCACAAGAGCGAGCTCTCGTTCGAGCTCGACGTGCGCGACGGCGCGATGCTGCCGAAAGAACGCCTCCCGCTCGGCGAGGGGCTGAACTCCTGGGTGGTCCAGCACCACCAGCCGCTGCTCCTCGGCAGCACCGCCGAAGAGCGCCGTTTCGGCGTGCGCGCCGTCGAGGACACCAAGGCCTCCGAGTCGTGGCTGGGAGTGCCGATGATCGCGCGCGACCGCGTGATCGGCGTTATCGCCGTGGAGTCCACGCGCAAGAACGCGTTCACCGCCGACGACCTCATTCTCGTCACCGCGATCGCCAACCAGGCCGCCGTCGCGATCGAGAACGCGCATCTGTATCGCGATCTGGAGGGCCTCACTTACGCGCTCGAGCAGCGCGTGACCGAGCGCACGAACGAGCTGCGCGAGGCCAACCTCCGGCTCATGGCCGCGGACCGCTCCAAGAATCAGTTCCTCGCCAACATGTCGCACGAGCTGCGCACGCCGCTCAACTCCATCATCGGCTTCTCCAGCGTGCTCATTGAAAACGCGCGAGGCGCGCTCGCTCCGCGCATGCACAAGTTCCTGGAGAACATTCACACGGCAGGCAATCACCTCCTCGAGCTGATCAACGACATCCTCGATCTCTCGAAGATCGAGGCCGGCAAGATGGAGCTGCGTGCCGACGTGTTCGATCTCAGCGAGACCATCGCCGCGGTGGAGCGCGTGATGCGCGGCATGGCCTCGCAGGCAAAGGTGCGCATCGTGTCGCACGTCGATCCCATGCTCACGCCCGTGCGCCTCGACGAAGGACGTCTCAAGCAGATCCTTTTCAACCTGCTCTCGAACGCGGTGAAGTTTTCGCCGCCCGAGAGCGAGGTCACGCTGGCGTGCCGGCGCGTGTCCGCGCACGAGTCGCCGCTGGCACTCGACACCGTGCAGATCGACGTCACCGATCAGGGCATCGGCATTCCGCCGGACGAGCTGCAGCGCATCTTCGTCGCGTTCTACCAGACGGAAGACGGGCGCCGCGCGCGCAAGGGAACGGGGCTCGGACTCTCGCTCACCCGCAACTTCGTGGAGCTCCATCACGGGCGCATCGAAGTGACGTCGAAACCGGGCGCCGGATCGACGTTCACGCTCTATCTGCCGGTCGATTTCGCGGTGGCCGAGGCGGCGCAGGAAAGCACTTCGACGCAGGCGCTTTTGCACTAAGATTCGCGCCTTATGTCGAACCGCACCTTTACCATCATCAAGCCCGACTCCGTCCGCAAAGGGAACTTCGGGAAGATCATCAGCCGCATCGAGTCCGAGGGATTTCGCGTCCTCGGCGTGAAGAAGATGGGATTGTCCGACCGCCAGGCGCAGGCGTTCTACGCCGTGCACAAAGAGCGTCCGTTTTACGGCAGCCTCGTCGAGTACATGACCTCGGGACCGGTCTACGTGGCCGCGCTCGAGCGCGACAACGCCGTGGCCGAGCTGCGCAAGCTCATGGGCGCGACCGATCCGACCAAAGCCGATGCCGGCACGATCCGCAAGGAGTTCGGCGAGTCCATCGAGCAGAACGCGATTCATGGCTCGGACTCGGATGAGAACGCGAAGGGCGAGATCGCGTTTTTCTTCGCGGAGAGCGAACTGATCTGAACGTGTCATCCTGAAGCCGCCGCAGCGCAGCGAAGTACGGGCGAAGGATCTCCCGCTGAAATCCGTGAGCGCTCCGTCGGCGGGGGGTTCCTCGACCGTCTTCGCGGCTCGGAATGACACCTACTCGCTCACGATGATCGCGCTCACGCCGTTCGCCTCGAGGGCCGCGCGCGTTGCCGCGGCCTGGTCCCTCGTCGCGAACGGGCCGATGCGCACGCGATAGAGATCGGCGCGATCGATCCACGCCTTCTGCCCGATGGCGATCAGCCGGTCCTGCAGCAATTTCGCGTTCGCCTCGACGCTGAACGCGCCCACCTGCACGACGAACTGTCCCTTCGTCACGCGCGGCGCGCGCGCGGGAACGGCGCGCTTCGCGTCGTAACGCTCGGCGGTCGGTGACGCGGAGGCCGCACTGACCGGCACCTCTTCCAGCGTGCGACCATCCGCCGAGACCTGCGTACGAGTGACGGTGCCCGCGCGCTCGGTCTGCACTTCGATGCGATCGACGACAACTGGTTCCGGGGTGGGTGCCGGCGCGGCCGGAATCGGAAT
The DNA here is from genome assembly GCA_035526885.1 of Thermoanaerobaculia bacterium. Lineage (GTDB taxonomy): Bacteria > Acidobacteriota > Thermoanaerobaculia > Gp7-AA8 > Gp7-AA8 > QHVT01. Next base: position 3,564 of record DATLBM010000003.1, read on the forward strand.
CTCCACCTTCGGCGCATCGCTCGGCGGCGGCACCACCGGCACGACGTTCGGTGCCTCGGCGATCGTGGCCTCGAACGGCACGGGCGGCTCGCGCTCGCCGCTGCCCAGACGCACCACCGCGATCTGTACCGGCCCGACGCCGGGCTCGATCAATCCGATCTTCTGCGCCGCGGCGTACGACAGATCGATGACGCGGCCGCCGATGTACGGCCCGCGATCGTTCACGCGCACGCGCACGGTCTGACGCGTCCTCGGATTGGTGATGTCGAGCACCGTGCCGAACGGCAGCGTGCGATGCGCGGCCGTGAGTTGCGACGGATCGAAGATCTCGCCGTTGGCGGTCGTGCGTCCGGCGAACTCCTCGCCGTACCAGCTGGCCACTCCGCTCAACTCCTCGGGTGGCGCCGGACGCGCAGCCGGAGCGGTGGTGCGGCAGCCGTACGCCAGCATCACCAGCACCGCCACCGCGGCCACGCGGGTCTTCATACGCGCACTTCCCCCACCTCGTCGCGGATCTGTTCGCGCTCCGCGCTGAGAATCGGATCGACGTCCTCGACGAGGAAGCGCTCGGTCTGCGACTGCGAGAGTCCCGCGTAGTTCTCCGGCGCCGACATGCGCTCGAGCGATGCGCGGTCGATGCCGAAAAGCTCGTCGCCGGCGATGCGCTCGAACAAATCGTTCTGCGCGGCGCCGGATTTCAACGCATCCGCCGCGGACTTTGCGTGAACGCGGATACGCTCGTGCAGCACCTGGCGATCGCCGCCGCGCGCGGCGCCTTCCATCATGATGTTCTCGGTCATGAGGAAGGGCAGCTCGCGACGCACGTTCGCGGCGATGACGTCCTCGTGCACGACGATGCCGCCCATCACGTTGTCGTAAATCAGCGCGATCGCATCCGCGCACAAAAAAGCCTCAGGGATGGCGATGCGGCGATTGGCGGAATCGTCCAGCGTGCGCTCGAACCACTGCGTGGCCGCGGTCAGCGCGGGATTCAGCGCGTTGACGATGAGATGCCGCGCCAGCGCGTCGATGCGCTCCGCGCGCATCGGGTTGCGCTTGTATGGCATGGCCGAGGAGCCGATCTGCTCTTCTTCGAACGGCTCTTCGATCTCGCGGAGATGCTGCAGGAGGCGCATGTCGTAGCCGAACTTCGACGCCGACTGCGCGAAACCGCTCAGCGCCGCTACGACCTGCGCGTCGACCTTGCGCGAGTAGGTCTGACCGGAGACGGGATAGCTGCGCTTCATCCCCACTTTCGCCGCCACGAGTTGCTCGAGGCGATGCACCTTCGCTTCGTCGCCGCCGAAGAGACTGAGGAACGAGGCCTGCGTGCCGGTCGCGCCTTTGACGCCGAGGAGTTGCAGCTGCTCTTCGCGGAACTGCAGCTCTCTGTAATCCAGCAGGAGATCGTGCAGCCACAGCGTCGCGCGCTTGCCGACCGTCGTCAGCTGCGCGGGCTGGAAATGCGTGAACGCGAGCGCGGGCGTGGCGCGCCACTTCCACGCGAAGTCGCGCAGCTTGGCCATCAGATTGACGATGCGCCGCCGCACGATGCGCAGCCCCTCGGCCATCTGCAGGATCTCGGTGTTGTCGGTGACGAACGCGGAGGTGGCGCCGAGGTGGATGATGCCTTTCGCGCCGGCGGCCTGGAGGCCGTACGCGTGCACGTGCGCCATGACGTCATGCCGCACTTCGCGCTCGCGCTTCCCGGCGTCTTCGAAGTTGATCGTTTCGGCGTGCCGCTTCAACTCCGCGATCTGCGCGTCGGTGATCGCGAGCCCCAACTCCTGCTCGGCCTCGGCCAGCGCGATCCACAACCGCCGCCACGTCCGGAATTTGAAATTCGGCGAGAAGAGATAAGACATCTCCCGCGACGCATACCGCTCCGTCAACGGGTTGGAGGCGTTGTCGTGCTTCACGGGCGAATTATATGTGGGTACACTGAGCGCCGAGTGCTCCCCTCGGTCACTACACACGACTCGCGTCGCGCCACGCAGGTCACGCTCAAGGCGGTCGTTCTGCTCGCCAGCGTGCTCTTCGTCGTGTTCGCGATCTCGTTCGTCTTCAGCGATCGCGGACTGCCCGAGCTGCAGCATGCGCGCACGCGCGTCACGGAGCTGAAGACCGACATCGCGAAACTGCAGTCCGAGAATGCGCGCCTGCGCGCGGAGATCGAGAGCGTGAAGAAGTCTTCCTACGCCATCGAGCGCATCGCCCGCGAAGACCTCGGCATGTCCAAACAGGGCGAGGTCGTCTACATGCTCCCGCGCAAGTGATCAGTGGTCGTAGCTGATCAGGCGCGTGACCTTCCACTGCCCGTCGATCTTCCGCCAGACGTGCGTGAACTGAAACGTGCCGCAGTCGTCCTTCCCGTTCTCCACGTGACAGAAGCGGTGCGCGCCCGTTTCGATCGCGCCGTCCCTGCCCATCGGAAAGACCTGCAGCGATCCCGGCACGAGCTCGCGATGAATGCCGTCGTTGCGCGAGAAGATCGAGCCGAAGCCTTTCTCCACGGCGTCGTATGTCACCAGGCCGTCTTTGTCGTGGTAGAACTCGAGGTCTTTCGCGAACCACGACATCAGCCCTTTGAGATCGTGCGCGTTGTACGCGGCGAACATCTGCGCGTCGAGTTGCGCGACCTCGTCGCGCAGCGCTGACGAAGTCTTCGGCGCGCTCTTCGGATCGAGAAGGCGCGAGTAGTCGTCGAGCACATTCGCGAGGATGAGTGCCTGTCCGTTCGCCTCGCTCCAGCGCCGCAATTCGATGGCCTCGCGCACCGCGGGCAGGGTCTTCACGCCGTAGCCGGTGTACAGGCCCGGCGCGTAGACGTAGTGCCGGTACCACGGCCGGTTCGGCAGTCCCTCTTCGCGCGTGAGCGCGTGCTCGAGATGCATGATGGTCTTGTCGTCGCGCGACTCGGACGCATCGAACTTCTCCGCCGCCTTCTTCAGCCGATCCGCCGCGTTGCGAATCGCGGCCAGCTCGATGTGCGGCACGTCGTCCTTCGGACGCGGCGCCGTGAACGGCTTCGTGGGATCGGAGGCCAGCTCCATCTCGCGAATCAACAGCTTGTCCTCGTCCGTCTCGGTGCGCGTTTTTTCTTCGAGCTTCGCCAGCTCGTCCACGTAGCGCTCAACCGTCGCCGCGAACGTCGAGGCCTCGAACGGCAACGTGTCCGCGTTCGCGAGGCGGAGCAGCATTCGTCCCGTCGTCCTGGCCTGCACGATGCCGTACTCGAACGCCGGATCGCCAAAGCGCGTGTAGTGATCGAACGAGTCGTACGCGGAGTGATACACGCCGTACTCGCCTTCGCCGCTGTAGCCGACGCTCAGCGCCGCGATGCCGGCGTGCTGAATGAACGGCGTGTAATCGGAGCCCGAGCCCAGGGCATCGAGACGGAGAAGCTTGCGCTCGCGCAGCTCTTTGCGCTTGTCTGCATCCGCATCGACGACCTGCTTCGCACGCGCGCGCTCCAGCACGGACACGCCGCGCTCGGGGTCCTGCACGTCGCGCGCGACCTCGGTCACGAAACGCTCCAGCGTGTGCGATCCGCCGACGTCGAGGAAGCCGCGGTCGTTGGAGTCGGAGTTGATGTAGACGACGCCGTGCTCCTGCAGCTCGGCCATGTGCGTCTCCACCCATTCCGTCGATCCGAGCAGGCCCGGCTCCTCGCCGTCCCATGCGGCGAAGATCAGCGTGCGGCGCGGACGCCAGCCGCTCTTCGCCAGCTCGCCGATCGCGCGCGCTTCTTCGAGCATCGCCACCTGTCCGCTGGTCGGATCGCTCGCGCCGTGCACCCACGCATCGTGATGATTGCCGCGGAGGATCCACTGATCGGCGAGATCGGTGCCGCGCATTTTCGCGATGACGTCGTACGCCGGCACGATGTTCCAGTCGAATGCGACTTTGAGATGCACGCGCGCGGGGCCGCTGCCGAGGTGATACGGGATCGGCAGCGCGCCGCGCCACTCCTCGGGTGCGATCGGACCGCCGAGGTTGCGGAGGAGCGGAAGCGCGTCGCCGTAGGAGATGGGAAGGACCGGGATCTTCGTGAGCGTGTCGGCGTCTTTGATGTCCAGACGCTTCGCGTCTGCGGTGGCGCCGATGCCGGGCGTGAGCGGATCGCCGGAGTGCACGGGCATGTCCGCGACCGAGCCGCGCTGCGCGCTGAATTCGCTGCGATACGCACCTTTCGGATACGGATCGCCTTCGAACCAGCCGTCGTCGCGCGGATCGGAGTAAATGAGGCATCCGATCGCACCGTGCTCCGCGGCGACCTTCGGCTTGATGCCGCGCCACGACCCGCCGTAGCGCGCGATGACGATCTTGCCTTTGACGTCGATGCCGTTGCGCTCGAGGACTTCGTAGTCCTTGGGCACGCCGTAGTTGACGTAGACGAGATCGCCGGTGACGTCGCCGTCGATGGAGTACGCGTTGAAGGGCGGGAGGATTTCGTCCTGTCCCGACGTCGCGTCTTCTTTCAGGGGAGGCTCACTCAGCCGCGCCTGATACTTTTCGGGCGCCACCAGCTCGACCAGGCGCGTCTTCGGCGTCGGGAAGAGCACGTCGAAGCGCTCGATGCTGGTCTCGTATCCCCAGGACTTGAACAGCGACGCGATGAACTCCGCGTTCTCCTTGCCGTACGGCGAGCCGATGTGATGCGGCCGCGCGGTGAGTCGCTTCATCCAGTTGCGAAGGTTGTCGCGATTCAGCTTCGCATCGAACTGCTTCTCCAGCGCGTGCTCCTTCGCGGCGTCCTTGAACCCGAAGATGGGCGGCGCCGGCGCGGCGGGCTGGGCGAAGAGACGGGTGGTGGTGAGGAGGAGAGCGAGTGCGGTAGCGCGGCGCATGGCGCGCGATTTTACGCG
>DATLBM010000004.1:0-29144 GCA_035526885.1 Thermoanaerobaculia bacterium
CACGCCGTCGGTGCTCGACACGATCGTGCAGAAGGTGAACGAGCACGAGATCACGAACTCGAAGGACGTGCGCAAGCTGCGGCTGGTCCTGCGCGACCCCGTCGGGCGGCAAAAGTTCGTGGACGGCGAGCCGATCGAGCGAGTGCTGGAATCCGTCGTGCCGCCCGATCACGAAAAGAAAAGCGGTCTGGCCGGAGAGCTCCAGCAACTCACGCAGGCTTTGCAGCGCCACTCCTGGATGCAACTCGCCGAACGCCGCGGCGACCCCGCGCTGATCGCGCAGGTGCGCGAGGCGGAGAAGGTGCTCAAGGCGCTCAAGAAGATGCTGGGGTAGATGGGCCGGCACGGCCGGCAGCGCCGTTGGCTCAGCCTGACCGCGCGGCACTCGCCCGAACATGGTTCGCGTGAACGCGCGACGTCGTACCCGCGGATCGCGGCTGCAACGCCATTCATGAATGCACTCGGCAGGGCCACGAGATTTCGCCCGCGTCCGGACTGACCGTCGTCCCGTGCGCGCAAGTTCATCCGTGATGATGTAGAGTGTGCGACCTACCGAACGGTAGGTCGCGACCTGCCATTCGGCAGGTTCGATGAAACACGAGGTCTACCGCACCGCCGCCGCGATCATTCTGGCCAGGGGCTACGACGCCACTTCCGTCAGCGACATCGCCGACGCGCTGGGCATCACCAAGGCCGGGCTGTATCACTACATCACCGGCAAGACCGAGCTGCTCTTCGAGATCATGAAGTATGGGTTCGAGGAGCTCGATCGCGAGGTCCTCGAGCCGGCGCAGGCCATTGCCGATCCCGAGGAGCGGCTGCGGTTCATGATCGCTGCGCACGCGGGTCTCGTGCTGCGAGGCGACGGCGCGGTGACGATTCTCGTCGACGAAACGCGCGCTTTGACGCCCGCGCAGAAGCGCAGCATCACGCGCCTCAAGCGTCGCTACATCGACACCGTCCGCGGCACGCTCGACGAGCTCCGGCGCGCGGGCAAACTGCGCGACATCGACACCACCGTGGCCGCGTTCTCCATCGCCGGCGCGGTGAACTGGCTCTCGCGCTGGTACAAGCCCGAGGGCAAGCTGAGCGGCGAGGAGATCGCGGCGAACGTCATCGGGATGATCTTTCACGGAGTGGTGAAGCGGAGGCGATGATGCACGTCAACGAACTGTTCGACCTCGAGGGCCGCGCCGCCGTCGTCACCGGCGGTTCCCGCGGCCTGGGACTGGAGATGGCCGAGGCGCTGGCCGAGGCGGGAGCGTCGCCGATGCTGTGCGCGCGGCGCGAGCAGTGGCTCACGCCGGCGCTCGACGAGTTGCGCGGCCGCGGGTTCCAGGCAGAAGGACTGGTCTGCGACGTCACCGACGAAGCGCAGGTGCAGGCCGTGATCGGGAAGGCGGTGAGTGCGTTCGGCCGCATCGACGTGCTCGTGAACAACGCCGGCATCTCCTGGGGCGAGCGTCCCGAGTCGATGTCGCTCGAGAACTTCCGCAAGGTGCTGGACACGAATCTCACCGGCGCGTTCCTCTTTGCGCAGGCCGCGGGCCGCGTGATGCTCGAAGCGAAGCGCGGCTCCATCATCAACATCGCCAGCGTGGCGGGCCTCAGATCGTCGACGCACGGGCCGCACTACGCCGCCTACGTGGCCAGCAAGGCCGGATTGATGGGACTGACGCGCGAGCTCGCGGCCACGTGGGGTCCGGAGGGCATTCGCGTGAACGCCATCGCGCCGGGCTTCTTCCATTCGCGCCTGGCCGATCCCGTGATCAAGTGGGTCGAGCCGGAGATCGCGCGCCGCAATCCCATCCCGCGCATCGGCGCGGCGGGCGAGTTGAAAGGCATCGCGTTGTTTCTCGCGTCCGATGCGTCGAGCTACGTGACCGGGCAGACCATCGCCGTCGATGGCGGAGGGACGATTGTCTAGGCCCCTTGATCAACCGTGGTATCAGCACTTCGATTACTGGGTGCGGCCGAACCTCAACTATCCGCGCCGGCCGCTGACGGACATCCTGCGCATCGCCGCCTCCGACGTCCCCGACAAGCCCGCCACCGCGTTCCTCGGGCAGTCGATGACCTACGCCGAGCTGAAGGACCGCAGCGATCGCTTCGCCACCGCGCTGGCGCGCATGGGCGTCGCGCAGGGCGATCGCGTGGGGATCATGCTGCCGAACTGTCCGCAGTATCTGATCGCGGTGTTCGGCATCCTGCGCGCCGGCGCGATCGTGGTGAACGTGAATCCGCTGTACACGCCGCGCGAGGTGAACGTCGTGGCGCAGGACTCCGGCATGCGCGTGATCGTCGTGCTCGATGCGCTGGCGCAGAACGCAAGCGCTGTGGAGACGCTGCTCGTCACCTCGTTCGGCAAAGGCGGCACGTTCGACGACGCGATTGCAAGCGTCGACGTGCCGCAGCTCCCGAACGTGCACATCGATCCGATGAACGACGTGGCCGTGCTGCAGTACACCGGAGGCACGACCGGCACGCCGAAAGGCGCGATGCTCACGCACTACAACATCTTCGCGAACGTCGTGCAGACCACCGTGCTGCACGTGCCGTCGCTGCGCCGCGGCGACGAGCGGTACCTGCTGGTCATCCCGTTCTTCCACATCTACGGATTCACCGTCGGCATCATGGCCGGCACGTGGCTCGGCGCGCAGCAGATCCTCATCCCGAAATACGACGTCGAGGCGTTGCTCAACGCCGTGCGCGATTACCGGCCCACGTACTTTCCCGGCGTGCCGACGCTCTTCATCTCGCTGCTCAATCACCCCCGCTCGCGCGAGTACGGTCTGGACAGGATCCGCGCGTTCAACAGCGGTTCCGCGCCGCTGCCCATCGAGGTGCTGGAGCAGTTCGAGCAGCTCACCGGCGGGATGCTGAGCGAAGGGTATGGACTGTCCGAGGCGTCGCCGGTGACGCATACGAGCCCGACGCTGAGCGTGCGCAAGCCGGGCACGATTGGCATCCCGCTGCCCGACACCGTCACGAAGATCGTCGATCTCGTCGACGGCACGCGCGAAGTCGCGTTGGGCGAAGAGGGAGAGCTCTGCATCGCCGGGCCGCAGATCATGAAGGGCTACTGGAATCGTCCCGACGAAACCGCGCAGACGATTCGCGTCGATGAGAAAGGCGTGCGCTGGCTGTACACGGGCGACGTAGCCACGATGGATGCGGACGGCTTCTTCACCATCGTGCAGCGGAAGAAGGACATGGTCATCGTGTCCGGCTTCAACGTTTATCCGGGCGAGATCGAGTCCGTGCTCTTCGAGCATCCCGCGGTGATGGAGGCGTGCGCGATCGGCGTGCCCGACGCGTATCGCGGCGAAGTGGTGAAGGCCTTCGTCGTGCTCAAGCCCGGCGCGTCCGTTTCCGTGGAGGAGTTGAAGGCGCACTGCGCGAAAGATCTGGCGGAGTTCAAGCGTCCGGTGCAGATGGAGATTCGCGAGTCGCTGCCGAAGAGCGCGGTGGGAAAGATTCTGCGGAGAGTGTTGCGAGAGGAAACGAACAAGGTGTCATCCTGAGCCGCGCAGACGGTCGAAGGACCTTCCCCGGTGCTACGCGCGCTGGAAGGTCCTTCGACCGTCCTCCGCTTCGCTGCGGCGGCTCAGGATGACACGACGAGAGGAGCAGTCAAAAAAATGACACGAACCATCAGCCGCGCCGTCGTCATCGGCGCCGGAACCATGGGCGGCGGGATCGCCGCGCATTTCGCGAACGCCGGCATTCCCGTCTACCTCCTCGACGTCGTGACGGACGGCGTCAAAGACCGGCTGAAGAAGCACAAGCCGCCGATGTTTTTCACGCCCGAGACCGCGGATCTCGTCACCATCGGCCACGTCGAGAAGAACGAGAGCTGGCTTGCCGAGGGCGACTGGATCGTCGAGGCCATCTTCGAGGACATGCAGGCCAAGCGCGAGCTCGTGGCGCGCATCGATCGTCTGCGCAAGCCGGATTCGATCGTCTCCTCGAACACCTCGGGACTGCCCATCGCGCAGCTTGCCGTCAACGCCAGCGACGGATTGAAGTCGCATTTCATCGGCACGCACTTTTTCAATCCGCCGCGCTACATGAAGTTGCTGGAAGTCATTCCGACGAAGGACACCGCGCCCGAGGTCACCGACTTTGTCCGCGACTTCGCCGAGCACCGCCTCGGCAAAGGGGTCGTGCTGTGCAAGGACACGCCGAACTTCATCGCCAATCGCCTGGCCTCGATCGGCGGCGCGTCGCTGAACGACTTCGTGCTCAACCGCGACTACACCATCGAAGAAGTAGATGCCATCGTCGGACCGCTGATCGGGCGTCCGAAGACGGCGTCGTTCCGATTGATGGATCTGGTGGGCTTCGACGTGGCCACCGCCGTGGCGAAGAATCTGTACGACCTCATCCCCGAGGATGAGACGCGCGGCGTTCTGCTGTCAGAGAAATTCGAGGCGCTGCGCATGTCGCAGCTCGACCAGAACCGCCTCGGCGACAAGAGCGGGCAGGGCTTCTATAAAAAGGATGGCAAGACCATCCTCACGCTCGATCTGAAGAGCGGACAGTATCGCGAGCGCGTTGAGCCGGCGATTCCGTCGCTCGCCGAGGCGGCAAAGATCAAGGCACTGCCCGAGCGCTTGAAGTTCGTGCTGCAGCTCGACGACAAAGTGGGCGAGCTGGCGCGGCACGCGGTCTACGGCGCCCTCGGCTACGCCGCGCGGCGCGTGCCCGAGATCAGCGACCTCGTCTCGATCGACCGCGCCACGCGCTGGGGCTTCTCCCACGACCTCGGGCCGTTCGAATTGTGGGACGCGCTCGGCGTGCGCGAAACCGCGGATGCGATGGAGAAGCACGGCGTCACTGTCGCGCCGTGGGTGCGCGAGATGCTCGCCGCCGGACACACATCCTTCTATCGCGACGGCCACGTGTACGAGCCGGCGTCGAAGTCGTACGCCGCGATCTCGAAGGATCCGCGGCAGATCTCATTGAAGGACTGTCCGGCCGTCGAAGAGAACAAAGGCGCGAGCCTGCGCGACCTCGGCGACGGCGTGCTCTGTCTCGAGTTCCACACGAAGATGAACACGCTCGACGCCGACATCCGCGCGATGCTCATCGCCAGCGTCGAAGAGCTCGAGCGCGGCGACTGGAAGGGACTCGTCATCGGCAACGAGGGCAACGACTTCTGCGTCGGCGCGAACCTCGCGGGCGGACTCTCCGGCGACGCCGGCGCCGCGGTGAAGGAGATGCAGGACGCGCTCATGCGCGTGCGTTTCTGCGCGAAGCCCGTCGTGGCGGCGCCGTTCGGACGCACGCTGGGCGGCGGCGTGGAGGTGTGTCTCGCATCATCGCGGATTGTCGCGGCGGGCGAGACGTACATGGGCCTCGTCGAAGTCGGCGTGGGACTGATTCCCGGCGCGGGCGGCTGCAAGGAGATGGTGCGGCGCATCGTGTCGCCTGCGATGAAGCGCACGCCCGGCGCCGACGCGCTGCCGTTCGTGCAAGCCGCGCTGGAGGTGATCGGCACGGCCAAGGTGTCCGGCAGCGGCGCCGAAGCGCGCAACCTTGGCTTCCTCGGCGACGCGGATCGCGTGGTCATGAATCGCGATCACCTCCTGCATGAAGCGAAGCAGGAAGTGCTGGAGATGGACGCCGCCGGCTACACGCCGCCCGTGATGAACGACGACTGCTACGCCGCGGGACGCGACGTGCTGGCCGGACTGAAAGCCGCGATCTACGTCATGCAGCAGGGCGGCTACATGAGCGAGTACGACCGCTTCATCAGCAACCGGCTCGCGTACATCCTGTGCGGCGGCGAGTATTCATCGCCGCAGTGGGTGAGCGAGCAGACACTGCTCGATCTCGAGCGCGAGGTGTTCGTGGAATTGCTCGGGCAGCCGAAGACGCAGGAGCGGATCGCATTCATGTTGAAAAATGGGAAGCCGTTGAGGAATTGAACGTAGGACGGGCTTCAGCCCGCCCAGGGACGGGCTGAAGCCCGTCCGACGTTGAGCACACCATGCGCGATCAACTCACCGGACTCGAATACATGCGCCGCGTCGCCGCCGGCGACATCGAAGGCGCGCCGATGGTGCGCCTTCTCGGCATGCGCATGACCGAAGTGGAAGAAGGGCGGGTCTCCATCACTGCCGAGGTGCGTCCCGAGCACGAGAACGGCCTGGGCATCGCGCACGGCGGGCTCGCGGCCACGCTGCTCGACACCGCGCTCAGTTGCGCCGTGAACACGGTCATGCCCGCGGGGAAGGTGTTCACCACGCTGGAGATGAAGATCAACTACATCCGCGCCATCCGGCGCGAGAGCTCGCCGCTCACGTGCACCGGCACCGTCGTGCACGCGGGCGCGCGCACGGCTACGGCCGAAGGCCGCATCGTCGATGCGGAGGGGAAGCTGTACGCGCACGGAACCGTCACCTGCATCGCCTTCAAGGAGAAATCATGAACGAAGCCGTCATCGTCGCAGGACTTCGCACCGCCGTCGGCAAGGCGCCGCGGGGATCGCTGCGCACCACGCGTCCGGACGACATGGCCGCGGAAGTGATCCGCGCACTCATGGCCCGGAATGCGGCCATCGATCCGAAAGACGTCGACGACGTGATCCTCGGATGCGCGACGCCGGAAGGGGAGTCGGGCACGAACGTGGCCCGCATCGCCGCACTGCGCGCCGGACTGCCGGACAGCGTTGCCGCCGTCACCGTGAATCGCTTCTGCTCCTCGGGATCGCAGACCATCGCGCAGGCCGCGGAGCGCATCATGGCCGGCATGGCGGAGACGATCATCGCGGGCGGCACGGAGTCGATGAGCCTCGTGCGCGGCAACAACCGCTTTCGTCCCAATCCCACGCTCGTCGACGAGCGTCCCGATGTCTACCTGAGCATGGGTCTGACGGCGGAGAACGTCGCGCGGAAGTACAACGTGTCGCGCGAGGATGCGGATGCGTTCGCGTTCCGCAGCCACTCGCTGGCCATCGCCGCGCAGGAGGCGGGCCGGTTCGCCGAGGATGGAATCGTGCCGCTGGACGTCGAGATTCGCGACGCCGGAAAAACGCAGCGCTTCACATTTGACAAGGATGAAGGCCCGCGCGCGGACACGAACGCCGCCGCGCTGGCGAAGCTCAAGCCCGTGTTCCACGCGAAGGGCGTCGTCACCGCCGGCAACTCCTCGCAGACTTCGGATGGCGCCGCCGCGGTGATCGTGATGTCGCGCAAACGCGCGGAGGAGCTGGGACTGAAACCGCTCGCGCGATTCGTGTCGTACGCCGTCGGCGGCGTGCCGCCGGAGATCATGGGCATGGGCCCCGTCGTGGCCGTGCCGAAGGTTTTGAAGCTGGCCGGACTGAAACTCGATGACATCGACATCATCGAATTGAACGAGGCGTTCGGATGTCAGGCGCTGGCGGTGATGCGCGAGCTGGGCATGGACCAGGACCGCGTCAACGTCAACGGCGGCGCCATCGCCCTCGGCCATCCCCTCGGCGCCTCCGGCGCCAAGCTCACCGTGCAGATCCTCGGCGAGATGCGTCGCCGCAAATCAAAATACGGCATGGTCACGATGTGCGTCGGCGGCGGACAGGGCGCGGCCACGATTCTCGAGAACCTGCAATGAAGACCGTCTGGATCACCGGCGCATCATCCGGCATCGGCGAGGCACTCGCCATCGCGTGGAGCCGCGAGGGCGCGCGCGTCATTCTCTCCGCGCGCAACGAGGCGGAGCTCGAGCGCGTGCGCGCGCTGTGCGACGAGCCGTCGCGGCACGTCGTGCGTCCGCTGAACGTCACGGACATGGACGCGATCCGTCACGCCGCGCGCGAAGTCGGCGACGTCGACATCCTCGTGCCCTCGGCCGGCGTGAGTCAGCGCTCGCTCGCGGTGGAGACGGATCTCTCCATCGACCGCGCGATCATGGAGGTGAACTACTTCGGAACGATCGCGCTGGCGAAGGCCGTGCTGCCGTCGATGATCGCGCGCGGCTCGGGACACCTCGCGCCGATCAGCAGCGTGATCGGACACGTCGGCGTGCCGCTGCGATCGGCGTACTCCGCGTCGAAGCACGCGCTGCACGGCTTCTTCAACACGCTCCGCGCCGAAGTGCATCGCCACGGCGTGCGCGTGACGATCGTCTGCCCGGGCTACATCCGCACGAAGGTCTCGGAGAACGCGCTCCGCGGCGACGGCACGCCGCACGGCCAGCTCGACGAGACGCACGCGAAAGCGATGCTGCCCGAGGAGGCGGCGCCGGTGATCATTCGCGGCGTGAATGCGGGGAAGCGCGAGGTGCACGTGGGCGGCCGGGAGATCTACGCGATTCCGATGCAGCGGCATTTTCCGGGGCTGGCGGCGCGGCTCACGCGGATGAAGTAGCTACGGCAACGCCACATCCTTCACCGCGAACGGCATGCGCACCGTGTTCTTCGCGGTGCGCAGGTTCACGCGCAGCTTCCAGTCCGGTGCGGGCTTGCCGGCCCACGTGGACAGGATGGCCAGCGTTTTCTCGTCGCGCATCATCACGCGTTGCGGCTCGCCTTTCGAGTCGATGTACGTCAGCGACTGAATGCGTTTCTGCGGATCGTTGACGCGAACGGCCAGCTCATTCTCGTCGAGCTTCACGCGGTCCCATTCCTCGCGCTTGGCGTTGTCGGCGTCGAGCTGGGCGGCGGTCAGGAACGCGATCTCCACGCCGTTCGACTTCAGCGCCTTGTGCGAGACCGGCTTCCCGTTGCCGGGGAGGAACTTCGCCAGCTCCGCGGTGCTGTTCGGATCCTTGGCCGGCATGAACAGCTCGATCTCGCCCTTGGCCTCGACGACTTTCGTGGAAGAACGGGGAGGGTTCTTCAGCGTGAGGGAGACCGAAGCGTTGCCTTGCTTGCGAAAGTTCTCTTCCAGCGACGGCTCCTGCGCCTCGTGATCGACGAGATCGTTGCCGGCGTCGTCTTTCGCGGACGAGACCAGCACGCGCGACGCGGCCACGCTCGTGGACGTGATCGACGGCAGTTCCAGCGCGATCTGCAGTTGCGAGAACGAGCCGCGCGTGCGGCGATCGTTGACCTGTAGCACCTTCACCGAATCGGCGGCGTTTGCGGCGAAGGCGATGAGCAGAAGGAAAAGAATCTTCTTCATGGCAGCTCCACGGTCAGCTCGAACGGAGTGGACATCTTCGACTTCGGCGTCAGCAGGTACAACTGCATCGAGGCGTTGGGCGGCGGGTCAGCGGCGGGGATGATGGTCATGATCGAGTCGCCGCCCTGGGTGGAAGTGGAGCGCTGCGGCGTGTCGATCGGCTTGCCGTCGCTGCCGAGGACGTCGATGCGGTAGACGCGGGCGAAGGAGTCGCTGGAGCCGGCCAGCAGGATGGCGTTCGCCGGGATCTCGTTGGGGTTGTCCTGCAGCGCCTTGGCCAGCTCGATCATCATCTCCACTTCCTTCGGATCGGCGCCGTGCTTCTTGCCTTCCTCGCGGATCGCGGCGGCCTTGCTGTCGTCGATCTTTCGCGACTCCAGCTTCTTCACGTACGCGTCGCGGGAGAGCAGCGTGATGTCGACTTTCGCGGCCTTGAGCGTCTTCGACGACAGCGGCGCGTCGGGCTTCGAGAGCGCCTTCTCGATCTTCACCATCGCGCCGGGATCGCGCGAGGGGACGTACAACTCGATCGAGCCTTTCAGCTTCACCTTCGACGCGTTGCGCGCGGGCGACGTGAGACTGAAGGTCAGCGCGCCGTTGTTGTACTCGCGCGCGAAAAAGTCGGCGGGCTTGTAGTCTTTCGCGAGGTCGTTGCCTTTGTCGTCGCGCGCTTCCTTGATCAGCACGCGCGCGGCGGTGGCCTTGTCCATGTTCGTGCCGTCGACTTTCACGCGCAGCTCCAGCGAGCCCGTGAACATGTCCGTGTTCATGCGGTTGTCCGTGACATCGTCGAGCTCGACGTGGACGTTCGTCTGACCGAAGACGGGGAGAGAGAGCATGAGGAGAATGGCAAGCGCTCGGAGCATGGAGCCTTTCCGGTTGGCGGTTGCCGGTTGGCGGTTGGCGGGTTCTTCGTTGCCGTAGCCACCGAGGAACCGCCAACTGCCAACCGCCAACCGCCAACCCTTTTTCGCCAGAATAGCGCGGAACACGGCGCACGTTCTCAATTGCGATGCCCGTCACACGCCCGCCCATCCGCACCGTGCTCGCCCGCGGCCTGCGCGGACGCTGCCCGCGCTGCGGGGAGGGCCGGCTGTTCCAGCGCTGGATCGTCACGCACGAGCGCTGCTCGGCGTGCCACCTGCTGTTCCAGCGCAACTACGGCGACACGTGGATGTTCACGAACCTCATGGATCGGTTCCCCATCCTGATCGGCATCGCGGCGCTGTTCTTCGGTTTCCGCGCGTACAACCTGATGACGGGGATCGCATTCCTTGCGATGATGGCCATACCGATGATCGCCACGATCCGCCACCGCCAGGGCGTCGCGCTCGCGCTGGACTATCTGATGCGCGTGCACCTGCCGGATCCGTCGGATGAAATCCATGGCGGTCACGAGCTGTCGCAATCCGAGGCGGAACAGCTCGTGGTGAAGCCGCGCGCTTGACTGCGCTTCCGTACTTCGCCACCGCCCTGGGCATCCTCTTTCTTCTGCATCGATTCGTGCGCCCGATCTCGCGTCGCGCGGCGCTGCTGCTGATGCTCGTGCCGCTCGCGCTGACGGGCAGGGCGATGTTCACGCGCGGCGTGTACGGTCCGGTCGATCATCTTTATCAGCACGATCCGCTGCGCGCATACGCCCCGCAGTTCGGCATCGGCCCGGCCAAGAACGCCTCGGCCATGGACGTGGCGTCCGAGTTTTTCCCGTGGCGGCGGGCGGTGCAGGAGTCGCTGCAGCGCGGCGAGTTTCCCGTGTGGAGCGCGTACAACCTCTGCGGCGAGCCCTTGGCGGCGCAGGTGCAGTCCGCGCCGTTCTCGCCGTTCACGTGGATCGCCGCGTTGACGCTGCCTGCGGCGCGGAGCATGACCTACACCGCCGCGATCGTGTTGTTCCTGGCGGGATGCGGGGCGTTTTTCTTCGCGCGCGAACTGGATCGCAGCGAGGTGGCGTCGCTGGTCGCGGCCATCGGCTGGTCGCTGTCCGCGTCGATCGTGCTCTACACGCAGACGGCGATGGGCTTCGCCACGGCGCTGCTGCCGCTGCTGATGCTGGCCACACATCGCCGTTCCGTGCCGCTGCTGGTCATCGCGCTGGTGCTGACGACGCTGTGCGGACATCCGGAGTCGCTGTTTCTGAACGTGCTCGTTGCAGGCGCGTACGGCGTGTTCGATCTCGTGCGGCGCCGGGAGCGCGCACTGCGCACGATCGGCATGGCCGTGATCGCGGGCGTGCTGGCGTTGCTGATCTGCGCGGTGGCCATCCTGCCGCTGCTCGAGGCCATCCCGCAATCGTTCGAGTATCAGTTGAAATCGGCGCAGCAGTGGGAGGAGCCGTCGGCGGCGCGCGTGCTGGCGGTGCTGGCCACGAACTTTTTCCCGCATCTGCACGTGCGCGTGTGGCAGCGGCCGGCGCTGGGATTCGTGCCCGCGGAGACGGCGGCGGTGGGAAGCATCGTTCTGGCGCTGGCCATCTTCGCGGCGTGGCGCGTGCGCAGCGCGGAGACGTGGTTCTTCTGCGGCCTCGCGGCGGCGGGGATCCTCATCGGGACGGAGTGGACGCCGCTGATGCGCGCTCTGCGACTGCTGCCGCTGCTGGACGTGACGCAGATCGAGCGGCTGGCGTTCGCGGCCGCGCTGGCGCTGGCGCTGCTGGCGGCGTTCGGCATCGACGCGCTGTCGCGCGGCGGCGCGCGCCTGACGTTCATCATCGTGCTGGCCTGTCTCGCGATCGGCATCTTCGCGTTGTCGCGAGGCGTCACGATCGCGCCGCCGGGTTACGGACATCTGCGCGTGTTCGCGGAGCTGGCGTTTCTCGCGCTGGCGGTGATACGGCCGCGCGCGTGGGCGCTGGTGGCGATCGTGTTCGCGCAACGTGCCGTGTCGGAGATCGACACGTTCCAGTCCTTTCCGAAGCGCGCGGCGTATCCGCGCGTGGCGGTGTTGACGCCGCTGCGCGAGATCCACGAGCCGTTCCGCGTCGTCGGACGCGGCCCGGCGCTGCCGCCGGCGATGAACATCTACTACGGCATCGAGGATCCGCGCGGCTACGAGGCGCTCACGTTCAACGCGCTTTTCGTCACCGAGCCGCTGTGGTGCGGCCGCGACAGCTCGGTCTGGTTCAACCGCGTCGAAGATCTGACGCGCCCGTTCCTGTCGTTCCTGAACGTGCGCTTCGTACTGCAGCGCGATGCCGAGGACGTCCCTCCCGGCTGGAAACGCGCGGCGTCGGCCGAGGGACTGACGCTGATCGAGAACGAGCGCGTGATCGAGCGCGTGTTCGTGCCGCGGCGCGTGGCGCTCACCGCGATGACGTACGACGAGCTCATTCCGCGTATGCAGGACGCGACGGATTTCCGCGACGTGGCCTGGATCGAATCGTCGACGCCCGGCGTACACGACAACGGCCCGGGCACGATCGCGCTGCGCGGGTACAGCCGCGGCGGCCAGTACCGCTTCGACGCGAACATGCAGAACGACGGCTACGTCGTCATCTCCGACTCCGCGTGGAAGGGCTGGCGCGCGTTCGTCGACGGCAAACGCGCGAATGTCGATCTCGCCAACGCCGCGTTCCTGGCGGTGCGCGTGCCGCGGGGAAAACACGACGTACGCGTCGAGTACCGGCCGCTCTCGTTCCTCGTCGGCGCGTGGATCTCAGTTCTGACCGGGGCCGCGTATCTTCTTTACGTTCTCTACTTCGATCGACGCCGCGTCGCCCACTGATCGCACCGCGGCCAGCTTCGCGGACGCCGCGATGTCGCCTTTGTGCTCGTCGTAAAGCGAGAACCAGGGCAGGCGCGCGCGCGTGTACGCGGCGGCGTCGACCGGCGTGGGCGGCGGCGCCTCGCCGGTGAGCTCGCGCCACTGGTCGCTGTTCACGATGCGCACGTGGATGGAGGCGCGCCGCGACGGATCCCACGAGGCGATGCCGTACGGATCGGGGTAGATCTTCTGCTCCATCTGTCCGCCCGCGGCCAGGCCCATGGCGGGCGCGCTCTCGAGCGCGAACGACTCGGGCGGGCCGGGCTCGGGCTCTTCATCGGGGAAGCGTCCCGGCTTCGATTCGAAGACCACGAGTTGCAATCCGCCGGTGGACTCGACGCCGGTGAGCTGTCCCTCAATGGTCATGCCTTCGCCCAACGGCACGGCCACGAACTGGCGGATGGTGTGGTGTCCCACGTTGATGCCGTCGATCCACGGCTGATCCGGCGCCACGAGATAGTTCTGCGGATCGCTCTGCAGCTCTTCACTCCAGGCTTCACCGGTGAGCGCGTCGATGCCGCCGGCGCCGATCTTCACCGCGCACGGCTTCCACCACGCCCCCTCGAACGCAATCCACAGCGCCTCGGACTGGTACATCGGAATGACCACGTCCTCGCCGACGACGCGGATGGGGAAGAGCCCCAGTCCCGGCGGCAGCGGATAGCGCTTGCCGTCGTCGGGGATGCGCAGCGTGCGCTCGAACGAGATGGCCAGCGTCCCGAAGTGCAAACGATCGTGCTGGACGCGCATGTCCGGAGGATAGTGCACTTCGGAATTGTGAATTGAGACTAGTGACTTGAGAATGGGCGCCCGAACACGATGTCCAATTCTCAATTCTCAATTCGCAATTCTCAATTCGCCAGCATCGCGGCGGTAGCCGCGGTGCTGGCGTTTTACGTGTGGCTCGGCAGCGGCAGGACGTGGAGCTTCCCCCGCGTGCCGTGGGAGCGCACGCCGCAGCAGAACTTCACGGAGCGCTACTACGCGGGTCTGGCCGAGGGATTCCTGCACGGGCGGCTGGACATGCCGTATCCCGTCGATGCGCGCTGGAAGAACGTGCTCAACGTGTACGACTCCAAAGAGCGCGAGAAGCACGGCCTGGCGTGGGAGATGTGGGACGCCAGCTTTTACAACGGCAAGTTCTATCTCTACTTTTCGCCCGTGCCCGTCGTGCTGTTTTACATCCCGTTCCGGCTCCTCGGCGGCGGCTATCCTCCGGACACGCTGGCGGCGACGTTCTTTCTGTCGTGGGCGTTTCTCGTGTCGGTGGCGTTCGCGCGCCGCGCTTTGAGCGAGTCGCGCATTCCGTTCGCGATCTGGGTGCTGATGATCGGACTGGCGAACGTCGCGCCGTTCACGCTGCACGCCGTGCGCGCGTACGAGGTGGCGGTGATGACGGGCATGGCCATGAGCGCGTCGTTCGCGTACGCGCTGCTGCGCTTCATCGAGACCCGATCGACGAAGCACGCGCTGTGGACGGGCGTGTGGCTGGCGCTGGCGATCGCCACGCGACCGAATCTCGCGGTGCTGCTGCTCGTCGCGGTGTTCGTGCTGCGGCGCTCGATGCGTTTCGCCGCGATTCCGCTGGCCGTCGTGGGCATCACCATGGCCGCGTACAACTACGCGCGCTTTCACAATCCGTTCGAGCTGGGGATGACGTATCAGATCTCGTACGTGCCGATGTGGCGCGTGGCGCCGTGCAGCCTCTGCGACGTGCCGACGTTCCTTCGATTCCTCAACGGCATCGTGCACTACGTCTTCTGGACGCCGCACTTTGCCGGCGCGTTCCCGTACGTCTCGTTGCAGAACCACGCGCTCGATCCGGCCGTGTCCTACGCCGGCGGAGCGGAGCCGGTGCTGGGAATCGGGGCGCTGAATCCGCTGGTGTTGATCGCGACGTTCCTGGCGTTGTCCTCGTCGCGCCGAGGCGCACGCGCCGCGCTCTTCGCCGCGTGGCTGATTCTTTTCGGATTGGCGACGTGCCGCTGGTTCACCGCGCGCTACGCGCTCGACTTCATGATGATGATGACCGCCGCGTCGGTGCCGTACATTGACGAGGCTGCGGTGACGTGGCGTGCGCGCGTTGTGGTGATGGCGATCGCGCTGTTCGCGATCGCCACCGGCGTGTTGCTGGGGACGTAGGGCGGGCTTCAGCCCGCCCATGGACGGGCTGAAGCCCGTCCTACGTTGCGGGAGGCTTCAACGCGATCACCGCGAGTGCGGCCGCGAGCAAGAGCAGTCCCCACTCCGACAGCGTCGGGATTCCCGCCGGGATGGCCACCGCGTTCACCACCGCCGTGCTGGTGTTGTTGCCCGTCGTCGTATCCGCCGTCGTGCTGGTGACGGTGGCCGTGTTCGACACGCTTTGCGGCGCCGACGGCAGTTTCACCGTGATGAGGAACGACTGTTGTGCGCCCGGTGCGAGCGTGCCTGCGTTGCAGGTCAGCACCGTCGTGCCCGTGCAGCCGGGAGCGGAGACCAGCGACGTGTTCGCGGGAAGCGCGTCCGTGACCACCACGTTGTCCGCGGGGCCGGGGCCGTTGTTGCGCACGGTCACCGTGTAGATCACGTTCGATCCGACGAACGCGTCCCCCGCGCTCGCGGTCTTGGTGATGCTGAGGTCCGCGGGCGGAACGGCCACCGAGGCGATCGACGTCGCGCGATTGTTGTTCGTGTTCGGATCCGCGGTGGTCGCGGTCACGTCGGCCGTGTTCGTGATCGAGCCAGTCGTCGACAGCGCGACCGCGGCGACGATGCTGAAGTTCGCGGTGGTCGCCGGCGCCATCGTCGCGCGCGTGCACGTGACGACGTTCGAGGCCTGCCCGCAGGTGAACGTGGGACCGCTGGTTTGATTCACCGAGACGAAGGTCGTGCCGGCTGGCAGCGTGTCCGTGAGGACGACGTTCTGCGCCGTCGACGGCCCGTTGTTCGTCACCGCGACCGTGTACGTGATGTTGTTGCCCGCGGTGAGCGCCGACGCGCCGTTCTTGGTCACGGCCAGGTCCGCCTGCGGCGTGATGCTGGTGGTGATGCCGGAGGCGTTGTCCGACGTATCGGTGTCGAAGCTCGCCGTCGCTGCGGTGACGACGTTCGTGATGCTGGTCGTGTCGCCGGCGCGCAGCACGATCGAGTACGTCGACGACTCGTTCAGTGCCAGCACGCCGAAGATGCACGAGGCGCCGGTGCACGAGGTGGCCACCTTGCCGCTGACGTAGGTCAGCGAAACGAAGGTCGTATTCGACGGCAGGATGTCGTTGAACGTCACGTCCGTAGCCGCCTCCGGACCCGTGTTCGTGATCGTGATCGTGTACGCGATGTCCGCGCCTGCATTGGCCGAGGAGGGACCGCTCTTGGTCACGGCGATGTCCACCTGGCTGATCGTGAGCGTGGTCGCGGAAGCGTTGTTCTCCTCGTTCGGATCGGCGTCCGAGGTGACGGTGGCCTCGTTCGTCCGCTCCGGGATCTTGCCCGGATCGGCGGGCGTGTGCGCCGTCAGCGTGAACGTTTCGGATTCGCCAGGCTCCATCGAGGCGATGCTGCACTGGATCGTGCCGGGCGCGCCGGCCGCGGGCGTCGTGCAGGTGAAGGACGTGCCGCTCTGCGCCAGCGAGACGAAGGTCATGTCCGCCGGCAGCGTGTCGGACATGGTCACGTTCGTGGCCGCGATCGAGCCGAAGTTCGTGACCACGATCGTGTAGACCACGTTGGTGTCGGGCCCGGCCGAGCCGGGACCGGTCTTCGACACGCCGACGTCGGTGGTCGTCGTGGGGATGACCGTCACGGCGGTGGCGCTGTTGTTCTCCTCGTTCCCGTCGATGGTCTCCGTCGTGGCCGTGGCGATGTTCGTGAACTCGGAGCCGGGTGGATTCTGCGCATCGATGTGGAACACGAACGTGAACGTGGCCGAGGCGCCCGATGCCAGCAGCGGCGCGAAACAGGACACCAGGCCTTCGCTCTCGCCGCACGTGAAGCCTGCCGGGGCGGGGCTCGCCGACACGAAGGTCATTCCGTCGGGGACGGGATCCGTGACTTCGACCGAGGCTGCATCGAGCTCGCCGATGTTGGTCACCGTGACGGTGTACGTCACGTCGGTATCGGCGGCCGCCGTCGCGGGCCCGCTCTTCATCACGGAAAGATCGGCGGCCGGAACCTCGGGATCGGGCGGCTCCTGCGCGAAAACGAGCGGACACACCACGAGCAGAAGGACAAGCAAAAGGAGTTTTTTCATTGCCGCGAAGTCTCTCCAGCGCTTTTACGCCGAGGCCGTGCGCGGCGCAAGAGAAACTGTCGTCAGAGGAACCGGACGGTGCACGAAGTAGCCCTGCGCGTAACGCACGCCGAGGACGCGCAGGCGCTCCATCGTCTCCTCGTCTTCGACCCACTCCGCGATGCATTCGATGTCGCGCATGCGTGCCAGGCGCACCAGCGAGCCGATGATCACCTCGCCCGCGGGATCGGTGCGCAGCCGCTGCACGATGCGGCCGTCGATCTTCACGTACGTGACCGGAAGGTCCTGCAGATACGCGAAGCTGGCCACGCCGGCGCCGAAGTCGTCGAGGGCGAGATCGAATCCGCGCTCGCGCAAACGCTTCATGGCCTCCACCGCCTGCACCAGTCGATGAATCATCACGCCCTCGGTCACCTCCAGGCAGAGGCGCCGCGGATCGAATCCGAAGCGATCCGGCATCTCGGCGACGGCGTCGAAGAACTCGGGATCGTTCAGCGTCGAGCCGGTCACGTTCACGCTCAATCGCGAGCCGTCGTTGCTCGCGGCGAGATGGCGGCAGGCCTTCTCCATGACCCAGCGGTCGATCCGGTCCATCAGGCCGAACCGCTGCGCGACGGGGAGGAACTCGGCGCTGGTGCGAATGCTGCCGTCTTCCGCGAGGCGCAGCAGCACTTCCGCGAATTTCGCGGCGACGCGGCCGTCGATCTCCATGATGTCCTGCCGCCACAACTGCAGGCTCCCGTTCTCCATGGCCATCTCGAGCTGCGAGACCTGCTGAATCGAGGAGTGCCAGCGCAGCATCACTTCGTCGCGCGGCATGTAGACGTGCGAGCGATGGCGCCCGTCTTCTTTGGCGACGTAGCACGCCACGTCCGCCCGCCCCAGCACCGCATCCGCCGTGTCTCCTCCCTCGGCCGGAAAAAACGTGACGCCGATGCTCACGCCGACGGCGAAGCTCATCGAGCCGAAACGGAATCGATAGCGGTTCAGCGCGTCGTGAATGGAGCTGGCCACGTCGTTGGCGTCCTCGGTGGTGGCGTTCAGCACGACGCACGCGAACTCGTCGCCGCCGAGGCGTGCCAGCTTCGCGTCGTACGGCACGGCGCGCGCGAGCTCTTTGGCCAGCTCCTGCAGCATGCGATCGCCTGCGATGTGGCCGCACGTGTCGTTTACGAGCTTGAACTGATCGAGATCGAGATAGAGCAGCGCGTGCGCGGACGGCGGACCGGCCGCGACGGCTTTGGTCAGGCTGCGCTCCAGCTCGTGCCGGTTGTACATGCCGGTGAGCGGATCGTGATGGGCGAGAGCGAAGAGACGCCGCGCGTTCTGTTCGCGCTCGCCCCACACCACCGCCAGGATGTAGCCGGTGACGGTGGCGGTGCCGACGAACACGATGCGGATCACGCCTTCCACGCTGGTCGGCTCGTGCCCGAAGTGCATGACCACGAAGATCAGCAGCAGGATCGCGCCGGACGTCGCGGCGCCGGGAACGCCGCCCGTGATCGCGGTGAAGACGACGATGGGCAGCAGAAGAAAGAGCGTCGTGGACGCGCTCTCGCTGCCGAACGCGATGACGCCGCCGAGGATCGCCAGGAGCAGCGTGAGCGCCAGCCAGCGATAGAAACCCCAGCGCGAGCGGAACGGCCATCGGCGCCACGCCA
Source organism: Thermoanaerobaculia bacterium (assembly GCA_035526885.1). Lineage (GTDB taxonomy): Bacteria > Acidobacteriota > Thermoanaerobaculia > Gp7-AA8 > Gp7-AA8 > QHVT01. The sequence continues at coordinate 18,759 of DATLBM010000004.1, forward strand.
GCACCAGCGGCACGAACACGAGGAGGCTGATGAAGTCGGAGAGCCAGAACGAGAAGCCGTTGGAGACCAGCCGCACGCGATCCTGCGTCTCGGTGAGATACATCCCGACGTAGGCCGCGATGAAGCCCGGAGACGTGGCCAGCGCGGACGCGGCGGTGAAGATGCCCAGGTCGCGCAGGCGGTGCAGATCGCGGGAGACGCGGAGCCGGGTCATGATCGCGTAGAAAAGCAACGTCACGAGCAGCTCGATGGCGGCGACGTAGGCCGCGATCAGCGGCGAATGGCTGACGCTCAGACTCAGTGCAAACTGCGCCAGGAACACGACCGGCCACCACCGCGCGCCGAATCCCCACAGCAGCGCCGCGCCCAGCCCGGTCGCGGGGTACACGAGGCTGACGTTGTGGTGCGGCTGGATGAACAACACGCCGACGCTGAGCAGCACGATGGCCGCCGCGAGCGCAATCACCGCAGCGCAGTACTTCAGAAACGAAGAGAACCGCATTCGGGACCGACTGGCGTGGAGTTTAGCAGGTAGGGAACTGCGCACCCCGCGTCACTCCATTACCAGAGGATCGATCATGGCCGACGACGACAAATGGTGTTTCTCCTGGTTCGGTGACGAAGACCGCAGGACGACCGGCCGCAGCCGCGCGGCCGCGGCGCGCAAATACCTGTGGGCGCCCGGCGCGGAGATCTTCATCTCCTATCAGGAAGACGGCGACCCCGAGGAAGACAAGGATTTGCGCGAGCTCGTGGAGCGCTTCGCGCCGGAATGGCAGCAGTTCGCCAACGTCACGCTGACGTTCATCGACGATCCCAACGACGCGGACATCCGCATCTCGTTTCGCTTTCCCGGCTGCTGGTCGACGGTGGGCAACTCGTGCAGGACCGAGCCTCGCGATCGTCCGACCATGAACTTCAACGCCGCGCGCATGCGCCGCAGCAACGTCGCGGTGGCGCGCGGCGTCGTGCTTCACGAGTTCGGTCACGCGCTGGGACTGATCCACGAACATCAGCATCCGCAGACGCCGCTGGAGTTCAATCGCCGGCAGGTCATCGCCGACGTCAGCCGCCCGCCCAACAACTGGAGCGAGGCCAAGATCGAGCGGAACATCTTCGCGCCCGCCAGCGCCGGCGAGACCAACGCCGGCGTGTACGATCCCGAGTCGATCATGATGTATCCCATTCCGCCGCACTGGCTGTTCAATCCCGAGGAGTCGACCGAGGAGAATCACGAGCTGTCCGAGGCCGACAAGAGCTTCATCGCCACCCAGTATCCGAAGCCCGCATGAACGATGACTGGGCCATCGTCGTCGGCATCCGCAGTTACTGGGAGCCGTCGCTGCAGGGACTGGAAGGGCCGGAAAACGACGCCAGGGAGTTTTACGACTGGGTCATCTCGCCGGACGGCGGCGGCGTGCCCGAGGGGCAGGCCAAGCGCATTCTGTCCTCCGATTTTCAGGGAGCGCAGGAGCCCACGGCCACGATGGTCCAGGCCATGTTCGATCATCTGGACGCCGTCGACGCGAAGTTCAAAAAAGAAACGCGCACGCGGAAACCGTTCGGCCGGCGCCTGTGGATTTATTTCTCGGGACACGGATTCGCGCCCGACATCGACGACAAGCTGACGGCGCTGCTCACGGCGGAGGCGGCCCTGGGCGCGTTTCACAAATCGCACGTCATCACGTCGAAGCTCGCCGATTACTGCGCGACCGCGAGGTACTTCACCGAGGTCTTCATGTTCGCCGACTGCTGCCGCACGATCATGCCCGTCACGCAACTGAACGTGAAGCCGATCGGCAAACGGAGCGACGACGCGGACGAGGTGCGCACGTTCTACGCGTACGGCGCGCGCATCGGCAAGGAGTCGCGCGAGTGGGAGGTGAACGGCCAGTACCGCGGCGTGTTCACCATGACCCTGATGGAAGGGCTGCGCGGCGCGGCCGTCGATCGCAGCGAGAAGACGCCCGTCATCACCGCGGAGTCGCTGAACAATTTCCTCCACAACAACTTCGCGGCGTTCATGGTGCCCGACGATCGGGGCCGGGCGGGCATCCGGCGGGAGCCGGAGGTGCAGTACGAACACCGCGCCACGAAGCTCGTGATCGCGCCGCTGCCGGAGACGACGTTCGTCAACCGCGAAGGCAACGCGACGAAGTATCCGGTGCGCATCCTGGCGCGGACGAAAGGCGCGGAAGGCGAGCCGTACGTCATCACGCGGCGCAGCATGAACATCGAGGGGAAGGTGGGCGACGAGATCATCGACCTGGAGGCGGGACTGTACGTGGTCAGCGTGCGTTCGCTGTTTTTCGTCGAGGCCTTCGAGGTGACGGCCGGGCCGGGAGTGGTCGATGTCCACGTCTAGGATCGCGTTCCACGTGACCGCGGCGGATGCGGACGCGGAGCTGTTCCTCGTCGACTGCGACTTCGCACTGGTCGCCGACGAGCAGGGCGATCGCGGCATCGGCGATCGCACGTGGCTGGTCGAGCCGGGCCCATACAAGGTGAAAGCGCGCCGCGGCACGGCCATTCGCGAACAGGTCGTGCTGGTGCGGCCGGGCGCGGAGACGTTCGCCGTGCCGCACATCGCGTTCGCGTCGCCGATTCCCATTCCCGGAACGGCGTGGACGCATGAGCATCACATGGAGCTCGCGCGCTCTACCTGGGCGCCGCGTCCCGGCAATCTCTGGATCACGGCTCGTGAATGGACGGAAGCGGAGCGCTCGCAGAAGCCCATCGCCGAGATCGATCCCTCGCGCGGTCTTTCGGTGCTGACCCTCGACGGCACCGCGATGCCGATGGAGTGGCGAAAAACCCTCGGATGGGAGCCCATCGCGATCGGGATGGCCGACGTTCCGCCGGGCCCGTACCGCCTGCACCTCGACGCGCCCGATCGCAAGCCGGTGGAGATGATGCTCACGATTTCGCCGGAATGCTCCACGCAGGTCTACCTGCTCACGGAGACGCCGCTCCCGCCGGACAAGCGCCGGGTCGATCTGATCAACGGCGCCATCACCATCCGCCTCCCGGGGCCCAGATCCGACGAGGCGTGGCAGCTCGAGGAGATCGCGCGGCAGGCCCTGATCGACGATCGCACGAAATTCAGCGCGTTCCTGAAGCCGGAGATCCTGAAGGACACGGCCACGCCGATGCTCTCGCTCTTCGGCGCGCACCTGCTGGTCAACGAGGCGCGCAAGCAGAACGAGAGGCGCAAGACCGATCCGTCGCTGCCGGAGATCGATCATCGCGACACGGTGGCGCGCGTCGTGGAGCGTTTGCGCTCGCAACTGGGCCGCGATCATCCGGACGTCGAGGCGCTGGCCCTGGGCGCGGGCGTGGGCAATCCGGACTACCGGTTCACCGTGCCGCCGATGCTGCGCGGCGGCTGGCAGCGCGTGCTCAGCGAGTCCAGCCGGCGCGAGGACCTGTGCATGCGGGACTCGTTCGCGCAGAAAATCTGGGGACAGCTGTGGGGCGACGGCCCGTGGCTTCTGTGGACCGAGGACGCGCTGCATTCCGAGGAGGCGTGGACGGAGCGCGCCACGCTGCTGCTCGCGCAGTTTCTGCAGACCCTGCCCCCGGAAGAGGAGATGACGCCCACCTTCATGGACTCATTCCGCAACTACTTCATCAAGCCCGATCTGCCGGGATTTCCGGACGTGGCGGCATTGCGCGTCAATACGCCCGCGGCAATTCCGCAGATCGACAAAGAACGCGCGCGCAAAATCCTCGAAGATCCGGAGAAACGCAAAGCGCTGGTCAAAGAGCTCGGACTGCCGATGAACACGATCCGCGACTGGCTGGAGAAAACCTAAGTCGCGTACTCCAGTGCCGCACGCGCAAGCAGGCGCGTCGAGTCCAGTACCGGCAGCGGCGAATTGCCGTCGTTGAGCACGAGGGGTAATTCCGTGCAGCCGAGAATCACCGCATCGCAGCCCTGCGCTTTCAGACGTTCGATCACGCTCTGTAAATACCCGATCGACGAGGGACGGAAATCGCCGTAGACGAGCTCCTCGAAAATGATGCGATTGACCTCGATGCGCTCCTCTGCATCCGGACGAACACAATCGGCTGGATAAACGTCGCTCTCGACGAGATAGCGCGTTCCCAGCAATCCCAGTCTCCGATACGACGACGCCGCGAGCACGACCTCGGCGATGTGCAGAAACGGCAGCGGCATCCCGACGAAGTGCAGCGCGTAATGAATCGTATTGTCCGGACAGATCAGGAACTCCGCGCCCGCGGCTTTCAGTTTGTCCGCCGACGAGAGCATCAAGGCGCCCACGCCGCCCCAGTCGTCGCGGTCGATGCAGCGCATGTACTCGGCCAGCGAGTGCGTGTGGATCGACACCTGGGGATGGTCGCCCGAATGACAGATCGTCCGATAACAGAGGGACGCGCCCTCCGCCGTGCAGGCCACGATTCCGATGTGCTTCATGCGCCAGACTCTAACGCAACGGGCCCGCGCTTCATGGAAGCTCCTTCCGGCGCCGCCGCGTCGGACAGAGCCCGACCCACGGCGCTTTTCGGGCATCAGGCGCGACAATGTCTTCCATGAAATTCGCGAAATGGGTCTTCACCATCGCCGGCGTGTACGGAATTCTCGGACTGACGCCGCAATACTTCATGGAATCGCGCATCGGGCACGATTTCCCGCCGCCCATTACGCATCCCGAGCATTTCTACGGGTTCGTCGGCGTGGCGCTGGCGTGGCAGGTCATGTTCCTGCTCATTGCGCGCGATCCGGCCCGCCTGCGCCCGGCCATGCTGCCGGGCATCCTCGAGAAACTCTCGTTCGGAATCGCCGCGCTGCTGCTGTTCACGCAGGGCCGCATCGCCGCACTGTTGGTGGTGTTCGGCGCGATCGATCTGTTGTTCGCGCTGTTGTTCTTCGTCGCCTGGCGGAAGACGACAACGGCGAATTACCCGATCTCGACCAGCCAGGCGTCGTCGGGCATTTCGCCGCGCCGGACGGCGTCCTCGTAATCGTGCGTCAGCATTCGCCCGGCCGGACGCCGTTCCGCAGATCGTCGCAGGAGCTCATTGCATCACATTCCGATACGGCCGTTGCCAGACCGAGCGGCTGAACGCGATTGAGCGCGCGAGCTTCCAGTGGCGGCGGCACAGCCGCAGGTGATGAAAGGCTCGCTGGCGCGTGCGCCGCCATCCGTTCGATGCCGCGGATGAACGCTCCGCGGCGTAGCGTTGCCAGAGCCCGCGCGCCGCGGCGAGATGCGCCCTCGCGCTGGTGAGCAGGCGGTTCACCTCCTCGGCAACCGAGTCGGGAGCAGCCGCGAGCTGCGGCTCGAGCTCACGAAGCGCGGCCTGCATGCGCGCCTGCTCGACCTGAGGGAGCGGCGTGGACCGCAGATCGCTGGCCAGACCGAGTGCGCGCAGGCCGACGATGAACCATTTCGCCGGGTCCCAGTGAAACCAGCGGATGCCGTTGCGGAAGTCGGCAGGGAAGCGATGGTGGAAGCTGTGATAGCCCTCTCCCAGCGTCAGCAAGGCGACGGCCCAATTGTCGCGCGCCGACACTTCGGGGTTGTAGCGCGGCTCGCCGACATAATGCGCGAGCGAGTTGACGAAGAAGGTCGTGTGATGCACGACCACGAGTCGGAGAAATCCACCCCACAGCAATCCTGCCACCGGATCGCCGAACAGCGCCCCGATGGCCGTGGGCAATCCGAATCCGCCGGCGATGACCAGCGCTTTGTACCAGCGCGCCTGCCATTGGACGATCGGGTTTTTCAGAAGGTCCGTCGCGTTTCCGTCGACGTCCGGAGCATCGTGTTTGTGAAAAATCCAGAGGATGTGCGCCCACCAGAACCCGCGCTGGATGCTGTACGGGTCCCAGTCGCGATCGACATATTGATGGTGCGTGCGGTGAGCGGACGACCACCACAGGATCGAGTTCTGCGCCGCCATCGCTCCGAAGATCGCGTAGAAGAGCTGCACGGGACGCGACGCTTCATAGCTCTTGTGCGAGAAGAACCGGTGGTAGCCGGCGCAGATGGACAACCCCACGGCGAAGTACATCCCCAGAGTCAGAAGCGGCATCCAGAGCGAGAAGCCGTGAAGGTATGTGTAAACGGCAGTGCCGGCGATGCCGATGACCGGCGTCAGCGCGAGAAAAAGCATCAGGGGAATGTCGATGGCGGGCGATTGCGCGGGCGTCGTTTTGTGTGCGTTCATCGTCGATTCCGAAGGCCGGAACAAACGGGGGCTCGACGCGCGAACCGTTCGCGGGCACCGAGACCGGGTCGTTCCGTTCCCGTGATGAGCAACCAGCGCGCCCGCCCACGCTCGCCCCTTCGGTCCTTCTGACGCGTTCGGCAACCCGCACGTCGTCCACGGCCGGCCGGGCCGTCCTATACTCCGCTCCCGTGCAGCACGTCATCGATTTCATCCTCGAGCTGGACAGGCTCAAGAGCGTCACGCGCAAGACCAAGCCCACGGGGCTGGATCGCTACGAAAACTCCGCGGAGCACAGCTGGCAGATCGCGTTGCTGGCGGCGTCGATGGCCGAGTATGCGCAGGAGCCAATCGACGTCGACCGCGTCGTGCAGATGCTCCTCATCCACGACCTCGGCGAGATCGACACCGGCGACACGATCTTCTACGCCGAAGAAGGACTGAGCGAGCGCAAGGCGGCCGAGCGCGTTTGCGTGACGCGCATCTTCGGACACCTGCCCGCGCCGCAGCGCGATCGCTTCATGGCGCTGTGGCAGGAATTCGAGGACGACACCACGCCCGAAGCGAAGTTCGCGCACGCGTGCGATCGGGCCATGCCCGTCATTCTCAATCTCAACAACAACCTCCAGAGCTGGCGCGAGAACGACATCACGCACGATCGCGTAGTCGCGCGCGCCGGCCCGGTCGTGCGCCGCGGATGTCCCGCGTTGTGGGACTACCTCGAAGCGCGGCTGGAAAAAGTGCGCCAAAACGGATGGTTTGACGCGCCATAAAGCGGTTCTGCGACAGTTACGGCGATCCGTTTCGCGATCGCGCTGGCACGCCAACACCGACTTCGGCCCGTATCCGCAATGCATCAACGGCAGCGGAGCGGGGCGGGGTTGTATTCAGTGGGCGATTGATTTCTCGAAGCGGCTGCGCACCGCCGCGCGCAATTCATCGCACACGAGATCGACGTCGCTCTCGGGCATCTTTCCGTGGAACGGCAGCGCCAGCAGCGCATCGCCCGCGGCCTCGGAATGCGGGAACATCCCGGCCTCGAATCCGAAGCGCTCGCGATACGGCGGCTGCAGGTGAATGGGCCAGAAATACGGACGCGTGGGGATGCCGCGCGCGCCGAGGCGGGCGGCCAGGGCGTCGCGATCGATGTGATCGGCCACGCGCACGACGTAGATGAACCAGCTCGGATCCATGCCCGCGCGCGGCGCATCGAGCGGCTCGATGCCGTCCATGCCGCGCAGGCGCTCGTCGTACATCGCCGCCACGTGCGCGCGTTTGGCGAGCAGTTCGTCGATGCGGCGGAACTGCGCCAGGCCGACCGCGGCGCTGAGATCGTCGAGGCGGTAGTTGTAGCCGATGCGCTGATGGCGCAGCCACGAGCCGTCGTCGCTGCGGCCCTGCGAGCGGAGGCTGCGGATCGTGCGCGCCCACACGTCGTTGTCCGTGAGCACGAGGCCGCCCTCGCCGGTGGTCATCTGCTTGTTCGGATAGAAGCCGAACGTTCCGGCATCGCCCCATCGGCCGGCGGGCACACCGTCGAGCGACGCGCCGACGGCCTCGCACGCGTCTTCGATGACGGCGATGCCGAGGTTCCGGGCCGCGGCGACGATCTCACGCAGCTCGGCCACGCGGCCGAAGACGTCGATCGGAATGACCGCGCGTACCGCGCCGGTCGTCCCGGAATGGCGCGGCGGCAGAAGTTTTTCCCAGCCGGCGCGGCGGAAGGCGATCGTCTCCATCGCGTCGATGGTGGCCGCGGGATCGATGGTCAGCGTCGATGGATCGACGTCGATGAAGACCGGCGTGGCGCGCTCGTAGAGGATGACGTTCGCGCTGGCGATGAAGGAGAACGGCGTGGTGATGACGACGTCGCCGTCGTGCACGCCGGCCGCGAGCAGGGAGAGGTGCAGCGCGGCGGTGCCGCTGGAGACGCCGATCGCGTGCGTGGCGCCGAGGCGCTCCGCGAACTCGCGCTCGAGCTGGTCGAGCATGGGGCCGTTGGAGAGGCGTCCGCTGCGCAGGACCTCTTGCACCAGACGCAATTCATCGTCGCCGATGTCCGCTCCTGACAGCGGGATCGATTCGAGTGTCACCGGCGTCACGATACACGGCCAAGGCGCTCGTACAAAGCAGACAAATCCTCGCCGGTGCGCGCGAGCGTGAAGCGCCCGAGCATGAGCGCGCGGCCGGCGCGTCCGAGGCGCGTTGCGTGGTCGCGATGGGCGAGCAGATGCGCGATGGCGGTGGCGAGCGCGGCCGGATCCGCAGGCGGCACCAGCAGCCCCGTTTCCCCGTCGCGCACGGCCTCGGGCATCCCGCCGACGCGCGTGGCCACGAGCGGCCGCTCCATCAGCAGCGCCTCGATCGTGCCGCCGAGGGTCTCGGTGAGCGCGCATTGCACGGCCACGTCGAACGAGGCCAGCACGTTCGCGATGTCGCGGCGATGCCCGGCGAAGAGGATGCGCGGCTCGTCGCGCACGGACTCGATGAGCGACTGCCGGTACTCCTCGCCGCGCGCATTCGCGCCGTTGCCGACGAGCACGAATCGCGCATCGGGAAATTGCCGCAGCACGATGCGCGCGGCGGTCAGAAAGTGCTCGTGTCCTTTCAGCCCGACGCCGCGCGCGGCGCGCGGCTGCTGCGGCCCGCGCATGGGCGGATAAAAGTGCGCGACGATGCCGGCCAGCGGCGTCGAGGCGTCGATGCCCAGGTCGCGGCGCAATGCGCCCGCATCCGCGCGCGCGGGATCGAAACGCTCCGCCGGCGGGCCGTAGTAAATGGTCTGCGCATTCGGGCCGTAGAGATCGGCGATGTATTCGCAGCCTGCGACGACGGCGTCGTCGAAACGGCGCATGGCGCGATCGAGCCCTCCGGTGAACGGCGCCTCGAGATGTCGCGGCGACGCGGCGCCCGCCACGTGTTTCGCTTTCGCGAATCGCGTGGCCAGCCGCGCCACGATGTTGGAGACGAAGAGATGCGAGTGGATGACGTCGATGCGCTCGCGGCGCAGAATGCGCGCCACGCGCATCGCCGCGAGCGGCAGTCGCGCGGCGTAGAGGAGCAGTCGCGTGTAATCGAGGTCGTCGCCGAAGTGCATCGGCACGCGGTAGTGGCGGATCCCGATCGACGCCAGCCGCCCGGCGAGATCGCCCGGACCGTCGTGAATGATCGCCGTGACGTCGAAGCCCTGCCGCGCCGTCTCCGCGCAGATGTCGGCGAACCAGGGCGTGTGATTCGCGACGGGAACGATGTGGGCGATGCGCATGTCGCGGCGCGCACATTACACTCCGCCGCGCATGCAGCGCATCCTCATCATCGGCCGCGGCGCGCAGGCCGCCATCGTCGCCGACATCCTCGGCAGCGCCGTCGCGGCCATGGTCGAAGATCACGAGCCGTTCCCCGCGCACGACGCGGTGATCGTGGCCATCGGCGACAACCGCGCGCGGCGCGCGATCAGCGAACGGATCGCACACGAGGCGTTCGCAACGGCGATTCATTCGTTCACGAGCATTGCCGGCAGCGCTGTGGTCGGCGACGGCACGATGATCTGCGCCGGCGCGATCGTCGCGCCGCGCGCGTCGATCGGGCGCGGCGTCCTGCTCAACACGAAAGCGTCCGTCGATCACGACTCGGCGATCGGCGACTTCGCGCACATCGCGCCGGGCGCGACGATCGGCGGACGATGCCGGATCGGCGAGGAGACCGTGATCGGGCCGGGCGCCACGGTGGTCTCGGGCGTGACCATCGGCGCGCGGGTGGTGGTGGGCGCCGGCGCGGTGGTGATGCGCGATCTGCCGGACGACGTCGTGGCCTGGGGAGTGCCGGCGCGGCTACGAACGTAGATTGGATGCGGACCGGCAACGCGTGTCATCCTGAGCCGCCGCAGCGAAGCGGAGGACGGTCGAAGGACCTCCCCCCGCTCCGTGGCGCGCTGGAAGGTCCTTCGACTCCGCTGCGCTCCGTTCCGGATGACACACCTCGGCGCGTGTCATCCTGAGCCGCCGCAGCGAAGCGAAGGACGGTCGAAGGACCTTCCCCTTCGGTTCGTGGCGCGGGAAGGTCCTTCGACTGCGCTGCGCTCCGCTCAGGATGACACTTGCAGAGTGCGGATTTCGCCGGGCTGGGACGTCTTAGAGGTAGTGCTGCCCGAATCTTTGTATGTCGAGCTGTATCCGCGTCTGATCGCGCTCG
>DATLBM010000005.1:0-3417 GCA_035526885.1 Thermoanaerobaculia bacterium
CGTGGCGTTGCCGGACGGCACGGCGTTGAACGTGCCCCGCCCTTCCCGCATCAGCGTCTTGATGGCCAGGAACGGATAGTCGGCGCCCGCGATGAGCAGACTGGCCTCGGTACCGCACCGTTTCTCGGGACGGCAAACGAGCTCGATGGCGCGGCCGGGATCGAGAGCGATGGTGCCGAGGTCGGCGCTCGATTCTTCGGCGCTGACGGTGACGCCGGTGAGCGCGCGCTGCGCGAAGCCGCGCGCGTCGACCACGACGAAATGCGATCCCGCCTTCAGACCGCTCATGCGGAACGTGCCGTCTTCGGCGGACTCGGTCTCGCTCCAGTTGCCGAGTACGTGCGCGAGGGCGGGGGAGTCGCCGTCCGTGTGCAGGAGTCGGATGCGCGCGCCATGCAGCGGCGCCGCGTGATCGTCGACGACCGTGCCGGTGATGGCGAAGCCGGTGGCCAGCGTGACGATGCCGAGGTCGAGCACTTCGCCGTCGGCGAGGCGCAGGGTGCCGGTGTCGTACGGCTGCGCGCCGTCGACTTGAATGGAGAGCCGCGCCGTGCCGCCGCGCAGACCGGACAGCAGGAAGCCCTCGGAGAGCTCGACGGTTCGCAGTTGCTGGCGTCCGTTGTTCGTGACGCGCACGCGCGCGCTCTTCGGCACCTGTCCGTCGGACTGGCGGAGCAGCGCGGCCTTCACCGCGGCGCCGCGCGTCAATGTGATCGTCAGCGTCTCGCGCTCGTCTTTCGCCAAGGTGGCGGTGGCAGGCAAAAATCCCTCAGCCGTGATTTCCAGAGGCGCGTCGCCGGGCGGCAAGTCGCGCAGCGTGGCGCTGCCTTTGTCGTCGGTCGACGCGAAGGATGATCCGCGCGCGACGACTCTTGCGTCGCGGATCGCCGCACCCGCGGCGTCGCGCACGACGACGCGCGCCTCGCGCGCGGGATGGAGCACGATCTCGCCGAGGCTCGTGGTCGCGCCGGCGGTGAGCCTGGCCTGATCGACGCGGCGTGAGAACGCGCTCGCGCCGGCAGTCCATTCGATGAGGGAGGGCGGGAGGCCGGACAGCAACACGTTGCCGTCGGACGTCGTCGCGGAGGTGCGGTGGATCGTGTCGGTGAGCTCGGGCAGGCGGTACTTCACGTCGAGCGCGCCGCCGCGCAGCGGCTTGTGCTCGCTGTCGACGAGGCGCGCGTTGACGGCGCCGGCCGCGGGAAGCGCGATCGCGAGATCGCGCGAGCTTGCCGTGATCGTGCGCGCGATCGGCGCGTGCGAGTCCGACCAGACCACGACGCGATACGCGACGCCGCGCGCGGCGATCATCTCTTTTGCGTCGAATGCGAGGAGGCGCTCCGCGCAAATGCGCGTGCAGTCCATCGGCAGCAGGGCGACGCGCGCGTGCGTCACGGGCTTGCCGTCCTCGCCGCGCAGCGACAGCGTCAGCGGAATGGCGGGCGCCGATTCCAGGCGAGCCTCGCTGCCCGCGAACTTCGTCCAGGGCGCGGCCAGCTTCTGCGTGGTGGCGCGGACCCAGATCTCGCCACTGGCAGGGACGGAGATGGACACGAGTCCTTGTTCGTTCGCAATCGCGGACGGCAATTGGTCGTCCGGCAGATCGCGCAGCATGGCGTCGGTGCCCCACGTCACGACGGCGTTCGGCGTCGCGCGAACGTGCATTGCGCGCGTCGCAGCGCACGATGGCTTCGCATCGCCTTCGAGCTTTTGCGGCGCGCACGTTCCGCTCCACCACCACGTGGCCTGCGCGGCGTCATCGTTCGCTGCGATCCAGCCGTCGCGATCGAGTGCGATCTTCGTGGCATCCGGAGAGAGCGTTACGGCCAGCAGGAGCACGAGGATCGCTTGCATCGTTCTGCTCCTATTTCAACGAGAACAGGAGCAGCCGCGGATTGGCGCCCGCGGTCTCCGGCTTGTTCGCCTGCTGAATGCCGGGGAAATTCGCGACACAGGCCAGGCGAGTCTTTCTGGACTCGCATCGCATGTGTCCGAATGGCCCGAGCGCCTTCGGTTCGAGGGGGATCTTTCTCGAGAAGCCCGACTTATCGGCCTGCCACAACTCCCAGCCGATGGAGCCGTTCGAAGCGGAGCGCACGAGGGCGGCGACGCCGGACCCGTTGAGAGCCACGAGGTCCTCGAGGAGTCGTCCCTTGTTGAGATACGCGTAGCGCCCCTCAACGTCCATGCGAAATTGTTTGCCCAGCGTGATGGAATCGAGGAGCAGAAGGTCACTGCCTCCGCCGAGGATTTCTACGAGCTTGCCGTCGCGATAGCGATAGATGTTGGGCTCAGCAACGGTCATGACGGCTACGGAGTCATCAGCGAGACCGACGACGCCTCCGGCATATGCAGACGCGGTGAGGCGCCACTGTTGGAGTGCGTTCTCGTCGCCCAGCACCCGATGCATCGGCGTCTCGGACAGGTCCTTGCCAGGTTCCTGGGTCCACAACACGCCCCGTTTGAGCGTTTGGTCGTCGCCCACGCTGGCGAGCCATCCCATGTAGACCGCTTTGCCATCGATCACTGCCAAGCCGCGCGGGAAGAGCCGTCCGCCGCCGTAAGCATAGAGTTTTTTGCCGTCTTTTGTGCGAAAGACGAAATGGCGCTTGCCGCCACCCATCACGACGACGAGCGCGCCGTCGGTCGCGACGAACTCCGGGTACGGAGACCCTTCGGGAATCTCGGCGAGAGGAAGCCACTTCGAGATCTTCTTTGAGCTCGCCGACACGCGAGCCACACCGCCGTCCAGAAGCGCCACGAGGAGCTGGTCGTCATCGAGCCAGGCCACGTCGGAGGCCGACGTGCCGATGGAGGAGAGATCGATCGCCGTGACGGGCTTCAACGGCGGGAGCGCCGTCACGGCGGACAGTACGATCGCGGACAGGATTCCCATGGGTGGCTATTGATAGATGAATGTGCAGTACAGGCAGTCCTCGCCAAGTCCGGGTATGCAGTCGATCACGTTACCCTTGGGATCGCGGAATGTCCCAGCCGGCTCGCAAGTGCCGGGCTGGGTGAAGGCGGGAGCGGATACCAAGACCAACGCCAGAAGCAGGAACACACGAGTGACCTTACGCATCGGATACGCCCTCCTAAAGCTACCTCTCAATTGTGCCTGGACGTCAGAGCGTAGCTCCGTAAAAAAGTAAAAGCAATACGGGAACCTTTACGGAACTGCTGCAACATCCTGCATGCCTAGGAGTGACGGCCCGGGCCGTTTCCCTACCCGCATGGCCCGATCTGACCGCTCTCCGGCTCCCCACCGCACCCCGCCGGACGCACACTGTGCTCCATGAAAACTGCACTGTTGGTCATCGACGTTCAGGACTCCTTCAAAGTCGATCCCGCGCGGTGGGCGAAACGCTCGAATCCACGATTCGAAACCAATGTCGCGCGATTGATCGATACCTTTCG
>DATLBM010000006.1:0-3326 GCA_035526885.1 Thermoanaerobaculia bacterium
CAGCGCGACCACGCGACACACGCGGGGATTCAGCTTCTGCGTGATGCGCTGGATCGCGCCGCCCTTGCCGGCGGCGTCGCGACCTTCGAAGAGAATGACGACTTTCTGCTTCGTCGCCGCCACCCAGTCCTGCAGCCGCACGAGCTCGCCCTGCAGGCGGAACAGCTGCTGGAAATACTTCTTCCGGTACTCGCGCTCGCCGGGCGCATTGGCGCCGCCGTCGGGAAGGCCCGGCAACGGGTGATAATCCTCCACGTCCATCTCGAGCTCCTCGTCCCAGGAGTCGGCGAGATCGCGGCGGATGCGCTGGATCAGTTCTTGTTCGTCGATGAGCATGCGGCGGCCGGATGCTCCGCCGCCCGTGTTACAGGCGCATGACGCCGGCTAGTGCCGGCCCATCCGGATGTCGGCGACGTTGTCGCGGTACTCGACCTTCGGATCCCGGCCGAGCAGCAGCTTGACGCCAGCCACGAGGCTGTGTTCCGAGAGCCAGACTTGGCCGTGCTCGGGATCAAAGCGGATGAGCTGCAGCTTGGGATCGTCCTTGCCACCTTCGAACCACGCGGCGACATAACGGTTCCACAGCCGATCGATGACGGCGCGATCGTTCGACGAGGTGAGCTCGCCCTGTAAGGATGCGAAGAGCTGGTGACCCTTCGACGAGAAGTCGAGCGTCGCGCGATGCGAAGCGCCCATCGTGCGCACGAGGTCGGAATCCTTCGACGTGAAGAACCAGATGGGGCCGCGCGCCGTCTCGTCGTGCAGCGTCTGCGCGGACATCGGCTGCGAGTGGCCATCGTCACCCGTGAGGCCGAGCATGACGACGCGGTCGTCCTGCAGTGCCTTCCAGAACTTCACTTCGATTTCGGCTTCGTTGGACATGGCGTACTCCGGGAGAACGGGTACGCAGCATCGCGCAGGTCCGACGGCGCGGAACGCGGCGACGGCAGGCAATTCGTGTCGGAGGAAAGGCTACGGGCGCCGCGGGGAGGGGGATGACCCCGTCGGCGCCTTTCGACTACTCGGGCATCAGTTCGCGGCGACCACGCGGGTCAGGGTGCCGTAGCGGATGTAGTTGGTGAGGTTGGCGTTGCCGACGTCGGCGACGCTGCGGCGGACCGCATCGCGCACGCACTGGTCGTAATCCTCGCGCAGACCGAGCACGCGGCTGTCGAGCTGCTTGCAGACCGACTGCGCGGCCATGAACAGGCGGCTGCGCAGGTTCTTCACGCCGGCGCGCGTTCCGAGCGTCGCGGCATCGTACTGCACGATGATCGACGGCACGTCGGCGGCGTTGCCGCGCGCCGCTGCCGAGGCCGGGGTGGCCAGGCCCGCGAGGGTGAGGGAGGCTGCCACGACGGGCAGGAGTAGTTTGATCGAGGTCTTCATTGCGGATGTGCTCCTTGTTTGTGAGGCGCGCATCCTGCCCGCGGTCAACGCGGAACACATTCCCGGATTCTGACCCGATGTTTAGTTTTACTGAACGGTGGCGAGGTGACGGTCGCGCCATTCCGACGGTGGAGCGCCCACCGACTTCTTGAACGCGCGGCTGAACGCGGCTTCCGACTCGTAGCCGACGCGGCACGCGATCGAGGAGATGCTCTCGTTGACGGTGCGCAGGTAGTTGGTGGCGAGCTGCATGCGCCAGTTCGTCAGGTACTGCATCGGCGGCTGGTTGACGTACGCGACGAAGCGCTCGGCGAACGCGGAACGCGACAGCGCCGCCTCCTGCGCGAGCGCCTCGAGCGTCCAGTCGCGCGCCGGGTCGGAGTGCAGCGCCATCAGCGCGCGGCCTATATAAGGATCGCGCAGGCCCGACAGCCAGTTCGCACGCTCCGCCGGCAGCGACTCGAGATGCTGGCGCACCACGTCGACGAACATGAGCTCGCTGATGCGGCCGAGCATGCAGTGATTGCCCATGCGCGAGCCCTTGGATTCCGCGAGCGCGGCGCGGAAATACGCGCCGAGCGCGCCGTTGAGCTGCTCGCGCACGTGGATCACGCGCGGCAGCGCGGCCAGCAGCGGGTTGTAAGGCCGCGAATCGCAGCCGAGGAATCCGCACACGAAGCGCGCGGGCTCGCCGCCGGCCTGCTCGCCGAGCGAGATCTTGACCGGCTGCAGGCCGTCGTTGGGCACGCGGTAGATGGACATCTCCGGCGTGCGGCGCATGCCGACGGTGGTGGAGAGCACGTGCGTGTCGCCGTGCGGCAGCACGATGATGTCACCCGCGACGAGCCTGATGGGCTCTTCGCCCTCGATCGACGCCCAGCACTCGCCCTCCATGATGAGGTGATAGCAGATGAGGTGATCCGATCCGGGGAACATCTTGTCGACGACGCACTTGCCTTCGGGGGTCTCGGCGACCCACGGGCCGCTGGCGTGCACGTCGAAGAAAAAGGCGCCGGAAAGGCGCACCGCGCGGAGTACATCGGAAAGGGCGTCCATAGATTCCTCTGATTAACCGGACGATCGAGCAACAAGTCCGGACGATCGGTCATGGGTGTCATCGCGGCGGACGAACGGGCAACTCGTGCGGACGCGTGATCATTCGTAAATTGCGTTTCTGCTCTTACTCTCTCTCACGTCCCGAGTGGTTAGCAACAAGAATTTACGGAGATGAAGATGAGCAAGAATTTTTGCGCCGCACTGATCGCGTCGACGGCGCTGTCGATCGTCGCCGCGATGGCGTTCGCCGGCGAGCCGGCCGCGGGCACGCATCGCTACCTCGTGGAACGCACGTTCCCGGCGGGTGCGCTCGACGGTGTCGATGCCGCGGCCAAGAAGAAGGTGAACGCAAACAACTCGACGCTGGGCGTCACCTGGGAGAAGTCGTACGTGAACCCGGCGAAGACCAAGACCTATTGCGTCTACGACGCGCCGAGCGAAGTGGCGGTGCGCGAAGCCGCGAAGCTCAACGGTCTGCCGGTCGACAGCCTCATCGAGATCCCGGCGGATCTCAAGGGCGAGCCGCGCGGCGCCATGCAGGAAATCGGCAAGGGCCAGAAGCGCTATCTCGTGAAGCGCAACGGTGCTGTGAACGTAAAGGGCGACGGCGACGCGCGCTTCGGCGTCTCGCTGCTCACGGCCTACGGAACCAAGGACAACAGCGGCTCGTACTGGGTGTACGCGGCGCCGAGCTTCTCGGCCGTCGAGAGCGCGGCCAAGGCGAGCGGAAGTCCGTTCGAGTCGATCGTCGAGATTCCCGGGACTCTCTATCCGAACTGAGTTTGTCAGGTGGGCGGGCGGTGGCGCGGGCCACCGCGCGCTTTACCGGCGGCGCACCCTGACGGTGGCGCGGTACAGATCCGCGCCGCGCGGGTTGTCCG
>DATLBM010000007.1:0-6555 GCA_035526885.1 Thermoanaerobaculia bacterium
GCCGGCGACATGGGCGAGCTCACCGCGGAGCATCTGCATCAGCAGGAAGTGAAGCAGGTCTTCGTGGCCAACCGCTCGTTCGACCGCGCGGCGGAACTGGCCGAGCGCTTCGAAGGCGCGGCCGTGCAGTTCGACGCGCTCGACGAGCATCTGGCGAAGTGCGACATCGTCATCGCCTCCACGGCGGCGCCGCACTTTCTCATCGAGCCGCATCACGTCACGCGCGCGCTCGACGCGCGCCGCGCGCGCAGCCTGTTTCTCATCGATCTCGCC
The DNA here is from genome assembly GCA_035526885.1 of Thermoanaerobaculia bacterium. Classification (GTDB taxonomy): domain Bacteria; phylum Acidobacteriota; class Thermoanaerobaculia; order Gp7-AA8; family Gp7-AA8; genus QHVT01. The sequence continues at coordinate 274 of DATLBM010000007.1, forward strand.
GTGCCGCGCAACATCAGCCCGGCGGTGTCGTCGATCGAAGGCGCGTACCTCTACAACGTCGACGATCTGCAGCAGGTCGCCGACGCCAACCGCGAGCTGCGCCACAACAAAGCGAAAGAGGCCGAGCAGATCGTGCTGCGCGAGGTGGACGGCTTCCGCAAACGCCTCGTCGCGCAGGACGCGGTGCCGACCATCCTCGAGCTGCAACAGCGCCTCGAAGGCATTCGCACCGCGGAGCTGGAGAAGTGCCTGCGCAAGGTCGGGCCGATGACGGCCGAGCAGCGCACGGCCATCGAGATCTTCTCCACGCAGCTCGTGAACAAGATCCTGCACTACCCGATCCTGCAACTGCGCGACGGCGCGGAAGAGCCGCAGGAGCGCGAGTCGCTGCGGAAGACCATCCGCAAGATCTTCGGGCTCGCGAAATGAAGGTGTCATCCCGAGCGAAGTCGAGGGACCCCCTACGGCTGCACGAGACGCGCTCCGTCGGTAGGGGGTGCCTCGACTTCGCTCGGCTTGACACTGGTGGAGCGTCATGAAAATCCGTCTCGGAACGCGCGGCTCCGAGCTCGCGCTCTGGCAGGCCAACCGCGCCGCCGCGGTGCTTCGCGACGCCGGCTACGAGGCGGAACTGCACATCATCAAAACGACGGGCGACAAGCGCACCGACGTTTCTCTCGCCGCGATCGGCGGGAAAGGCCTCTTCATCAAAGAGCTCGAGGAAGCGCTCGAGCGCGGCGACGTCGACGTGGCCGTGCACAGTCTCAAGGACGTGCCGTCGATCATCCCGAAGCAGTTCGTGCTGGCGGGATTTCTCGAGCGCGCCGATCCGCGCGACGCGTGGGTGCACGTCGACGGGCGCGCGATCGCGGACATGCCCGCCGGCTCGGTGATCGGCACGAGCGCACCGCGGCGGCGCGCGCAGCTGTCGCTGCTGTATCCGAACCTGCGCGTCGAAGACATCCGCGGCAACGTCGACACGCGCATCCACAAAGCGCGCGACGGCAGATACGACGGCATCATCCTGGCCAGCGCGGGACTGACGCGGCTGGGGCGCGCGGCCGAGATCACTTCGTATTTTTCGCCCGAGGAGATGATCCCCGCCGCAGGACAGGGCATCGTGGGCATCGAGTGTCTCGCGTCGAATCCGTTTGCGATCGATGCCGCGCGCGCCATCAATCACGAGCCGAGCGAGCGCGCGGCGCTCATCGAGCGCGGCGTGCTGCAGAAGTTCGGCACGGTCCTCGATTGCTACTCCGCGGTGGCCGTGCATGCGTCGGAATCGCGAGTGCGCGCATTCTTCTCCAACGGCACGCGCTCGATTCGCGCGGAGGGCAGCGGCGTCGACGACGTCTACGCCAGCCTCGTGGCCCAGGGCGCAGGAGAGCTGTTCTCATGACCGGAATCGTTTATCTCGTCGGCGCCGGGCCCGGCGACGCGCGGCTGCTCACGCTCCGCGCGGCCGAGCTCATCGCCAAGGCCGATCTCATCGCGCTGGACGCGCTCGTGTCGAAGGACATCGCCGCGATGATCCCGAAGTCGACGGAAGTCGTTTACGTCGGCAAGCGGGCGGCCGCGCATGCGCTGCCGCAGGAGCAGATCAACCAACTGCTGGTGTCCGAGGCGAAGAAGGGAAAGCGCGTGGTGCGGCTGAAGGGCGGCGATCCGTTCGTCTTCGGCCGCGGCGGCGAAGAGGCCCAGGAGCTGATCGCCGCCGGCGTGCCGGTGGAGATCGTGCCGGGCATCTCGTCGGCCATCGCCGGACCGGCGTACGCGGGCATCCCCGTCACCCATCGCTCGCACGCGACGTCGGTCACGCTCGTCACCGCGCATGAGGCGGAGAGCGGCTCGACCGGCATCCAGTGGCCCGCGCTGGCGCAGCTCGACGGCACGATCGTGTTCATGATGGGCTTCGCCAATCTGCCGGCCATCTGCCACAAGCTGATCGAGCACGGCATGAGCGGCGATCGCGGCTGCGCGGTGGTCTCGAAGGCCACGCGGCCCGATCAACGGACGGTCGTGGGCACGCTGCGCAACATCGAGGCGCGTGTTGCAGAAACCAATCTCGAGACGCCGGCACTCATCGTCGTGGGCGACGTCGTGAAGCTGCACGAAACGCTGAACTGGTTCGAGTCGAAGCCGCTCTTCGGCAAACGCATCGTGGTCACCCGCGCCCGCGAACAAGCCTCGGAGCTCAAGCGCCTGCTCGAAGACGCGGGCGCCGAGGTGCTGCAATTCCCGACCATCGAGATCGCGCCGCCCGCGTCGTGGGATTCGCTCGATGCCGCGATCGCGTCGAAATACGACTGGCTGGTGTTCACGTCGACGAACGGCGTGAGCGCGTTCTTCGCGCGCCTGTTCGCGGCGGGGAAAGACGTTCGCGCGCTGGCGGGAACGAAAATCGCCGCCGTCGGACAGTCGACCGCGGACGATCTCCGCGCACGCGGCGTGAATCCCGACGCCGTGCCGGAGCGCTTCATTTCCACCGAGCTCCTGCCTCTTCTCGCTGCGGATCAAACGGGCATCCGCACGGCCGTGATCCGTGCGGAAGAAGGGCGCGATGAGCTGATCACCGAGCTGCGCAAACGCGGCGGCACCGTCGATCTCGCGATCGCGTACCGCACCGTCGCCGCGGATACGAACCTCGACGAGCTGCGCGCGCGGATCGAGGCGAATCAGATCGACGTCGTCACGTTCACCAGCGCGTCGACGGTCGACCACTTCTTCGCCAAGCTCGATCCCGGCCGCGCGCTCCTCGCTTCCATCGGTCCGACCACCAGCGAGGCGATCCAAAAGCACGGCCGCACGGCGGACATCGTCGCCAGAAACGCGACCATCGCGGCGTTGCTGGAAGCGGTGATCGAGCACACGGCTGCTACGCTCGTGTAGATGACCGTCTGGAATGACGAGCAGCACGCGCGGCAGCTCGCGCACAACACGTGGATGGCCAACACGGCCGTGCTCATGCACCTCAACGAGCGGGCCACGGGCGATCCCGCGCGCGACTGGCTGTCGTCGTGGGCGCACCGCTGGTTCGTGGGAAACGATCTCAGAGTGCTCGTCCTCGGCTGCGGCGAGGGATGGCTGGAGCGCGCGATCGCGCAGTGGCCGTTCGTGGCGCGCATCGACGCGGTTGATTTCGCGGAAGAGGCGCTGAGTCGCGCGCGCGAGGCCGCGCGAGGCATCGAGAAGATTCACTACGGCGTCGTTGATCTGAACGTCCACGAGCTGCCGGCGGACACGTACGACGTCGTGGTCGCGCACTCGGTGCTCCATCACGTCTCCAACCTCGAGCACGCCTACGCGCAGATCGAGAAGACGATGCGCGCCAACGCGACTCTCGTCATGAACGAGTACGTCGGGCCGAATCGCTTTCAATACAGCGACGACGTGCTGCAGATCATCAACACGCTCCTGGGATGCATCGGCCAGCCGCCGAAGCACCGGCCGACCGTCGAGGAGATGCTGGCCAACGATCCGACCGAGGCCGTGCGCAGCGAGGAGTTGCTTGCGTTCACGGAGAAGACGTTCGACGTGCGCGAGCGGAAGAACATCGGCGGCACGATCCTGCAGCATCTGCTGTACGAGACGATCGCGCAGTTTCGATTCGACAACGCGCTCGAGCGCAGCATCCTGGAGATGCTCTGCACGATCGAGGCGCTGCTCGTCGACGCGAAACGCATCCCGTGCGACTACGTGATCCTCGCGGCGCGCAAGCGCGGCTCGCGCGTGGAGAAAGCGAAGCGCCCGTTGCCGCCGCGGCCCGAGGCCGCGAAAGATGTGCAACCAGACCCGTTGTGGCTGAACGTAGGACGGGCTTCAGCCCATCTGTGGCGCAACGTAGGACGGGCTTCAGCCCGTCTGTGGCGCAACGTAGGACGGGCTTCAGCCCGTCCAGGCGGGCTGAAGCCCGCCCTACGTTTGGTGCGGCTGGCGATCCTCGCGCAGTTGCCGCGGCGTGCCATGCTTTACGAGGAATCGCGCGTGGCCGCGTTCGTCGAGCGCTTCCGCACGCGCACCTTCGACGATCCCCGGATCGAATGCCTCCTGCGCACCGCTGCTACACTCGCGCCGCGTGAAGCTCGCTGACCGCATCGTTGCGGCCCTGGCCTGGATCGCGGCGTTCTGTCTGGCCGCGGGCGTTTTTTTCTCGCTCACGCTCCTGCTGCGCGACCTCCCGCCCACGCCGCCCGTGGCCGTCGGCCTGGTCACCATCGAGCGCTACTCCAAGCTCCGCGACTACGGCGGCGCCGCGCTCTTTTTCCTGCTCGTCCCGCCGCTGACGATCTGGCTGCATCGCCTCTTCACGAAAGCGAAGCGCCGTTCGTTCGCGGAGAACGCGCTGTTCCTCGTCCCGTACTTTTTCTCGCCGCTCTTCTACCTGACCACGGGCAAAGTGGGCTGGATCCTGGGCATCCCCATCGCGTTGTCGCTGGGCGCGCCGCGTCTGTTGCGAGTGGTCCAAACGCGGAAGTGGATCCGCGACACGTTCCGCGCCGAGCTCCGCCCGTACCACGCGCTCCTCTTCTGCGAGGCGCTGGCGTGGCTCTTCTACCGCTATCTCGTCACCGCGCGGCGCATCGCGCACATCCCGACCCTCTTCCTGGAAGTCGTCTTCGTCGCGCTGTTCATGGCCCTGTTCTGGGCTGCGGCCATTCTCATCGCGCGACTGGCGGAGCTGAACTTCGGCAAGAACCGCGATGAAGTCTTTCGACGGATCACGGTGGCCGCGCTGCCGATCGTGGCGCTGCCGTTTCTGGCCGCGATCTGGATTCCGCTCAAGCCCGCGCGCGAGGTGATGATCGCGACGCTGATCCTCTGCGCCGCGCTGAGCGCGCTGAAGCCGATCCGGCCGCGCGCGGCGTGGCGTCTGGCCGCGTACGCGATCATCCCGGCGCTCATCTATCTCTTCAGCTACGCCTCCACCGCGGCGCTCTCGCAGTGGATCGATCTCTTTCACCGCGGCGAGGCCATCGGACCCGCGTCCGACTACCTGCGCGGCAAGGTGCCGTTCCGCGACGTCTTCGCGCTGCACGGGATGATGGAGGACGGCCAGCTGGACGCGTGGCTGATGCAGCTCTTCGGCCGCTCCCTCGACGTCGCCATCGCCCGCACCGTCATCCTCGGCGGCTTCCTCGGCGTCGCCATCTGGTTCCTCGGCCTGGCCGTCTTCGACTCCATTCCGCTGGCGCTTTTCTGCGTGGCCATGGGCTCCTGGACCACGGCCGAGAACAACCGCACGTTTTTCCAGGTCGCCGCGGCGGCGTTGTTCTGGAACGCGCTGCGGCGGCGCAGCAAAGTTTCCGCGATTGCGAGCGGCGTCTTCGCCGGCGCGGCGCTCTTCTTCAGCTACGAGATCGGCGCGTACTCGATCGCGGGCGCGCTCGCGGCGGCGCTGCTGGTGTGGATCGCGTCGAAGCGCGTGCAGTGGAGCGGTTTCGCTCCGGTGCACGCCGCGCTGTGGTTCGTCATCGGCGTGATGATCGGCGCCGCGCCGTTCGCGATCTGGCTGGCCATGCACGGCGCGCTGGACGATTTCGCGACGACGTCCTTCGTGACCATCCCCAGGGTCATCGATGCCGTGTGGTCGCTGCCGTTCCCCGACCTCGTCTCCACGTTCCGCAAAGACCTGAACCTGCACACGCTCGCCGACTTCGTGCTGTGGGAGAAGTTCCATCTCGTCCTCAGCCCGCTGGTGATCGTGATCGCGTTCATCTACTTCATCGCGCGCTGGCTGCGGCGCCGCGCCGACACGCTCGATTTCGCGCTGCTCGTGCTGACCGTCTTCGCCACGGTCGCGCAACGCACGGCGTTCGGACGCGTGTCGTTCACGCATCAGTACTTCGCGGCCTTTCTCATCGGACCGCTGATCGTGCTGCTCGCGTTTCTGCTCGTGGGTACGATGCGAAACCTCTGGCACCGCGGCGACGAAGGCACGCGCGCGTTCATCGCCGCACTGGCGATGTCCGCGATTCCCGTCATCGCCGTACTGTTCTGGATTCCCGATCTCGTGAACGCGCGCCTGCAGGACTTCGTGCGCTACTACGGCCGGGTGCTGCGCGTCGATCGCGATCCCAACGCGGAGGCGGTGCAGTGGCGCATCACGGACGTCGTGGCCAACGTGCGCGAGCTGACGAAGACGAACGAGCCCATCTTCGATTTCTCCAATCAGCCCGCGTTCTATTTCTTCACCGACCGCCCGAACCCGACGCGCTTCTACCAGGTGCCGATCCTCTCGCCGCGCGCGTTTCAGGAGGAAACCATCCGCGCGCTGGAGCGCGC
>DATLBM010000008.1:0-10090 GCA_035526885.1 Thermoanaerobaculia bacterium
GAACCCGAACTTTTCCTCGTACGCGCGATTGCCGGCCGCGAGCGCGTGCATCGTCTCCTCCGCCGCGCCGCGCGTGCCGGCCTGTTCCTGCGACGACCATCCGGCCTTGCGCTCGCCGATGCGCGGATGCGCGGCGAAGGCTTCGAGCCACTCCTCGTCGCTCAATTCGATCGACCGCGCGTGCGCGACCATGTCCTCCCACGATGCGAACGGCCGCGCATTCATCATCGACTCGGCCCACTTCGGCGACGCGCACACTCTCATCAGCTCGCGCGCATCGAAGAGCGAGTTGACGCGCTGCACCGCGGCGGCGCGGCGACCGTTCGTCGTTGCGATTCCCCACACGCGCAGGCGGCTGATGCCGCCGTCGGGATAAACGTTCACGCGCAGATGGGTGAACGGGCCGTCGCTCAGCAGCTCGTCGATGAAGAAGTGTCGCGTGTGCGCCTGCAGCTTCGTGCGCGGCAGCAGCTCCGACCAGTTCTCGCCGTCGGTGCTGCCGTCGATCGAGCACGTGTCGGGGTAATTGCCTTTGAAGTGATTCGTATCCACTTCGATGCGCCGCAGGCGTCCCTCGGTCGCGAGCTGCACGATCACCCAGTCGTGACCCGGCCCGCGGCGGCGCTTCGTCTCCCAGCCGTCGCTCATGTTGTGCGCGCGGCCGGGCATGATCAGGTTGTGCTTGGGGCCGAAGAACATGTCGCTGCACGTGAGCACCTGGCCGCCGTTCTCCGCCGCGGCAAGATCGATCTCGTTGGTGAGGCCGCCGGCGAGACGCCACTCGGGAACGACGTCGCCGAGGATGCGCAGGCGGGCCACGCCGCCGTCGGGGAAGATGTTGAAGCGGACGTGCGTGATGGCGTCCGTGCCGTCGATGGCGAAGACGTTTTCGTGATCGCCCTGCAGCGGCGAGCGCGGAAGCAGCTCGCGCCATTCGGCAGCCATCAATTGCTCGAGCGGCGCGTCGCTGCGCAGCGACGTCGCCTCGATCGAGCACGACTCCGGATAGTTGCCGCGGAAGAACGCGGTGTCGACGACCACGCTGCGCACGATGCCGCGCAGGCCGAGGCGGATGATCGCGAAGTCATATCCCGGCACGCGCTTGCGGCGTGATTCCCAGCCGTCCATCCATTTGCCGCGGTCGGTGTACTCGTGCTCTTTCCACACCGGCTTCGACGGTTTGAGCAGGTTCTCCTTCTCCGCGAAGAAGTCGTCGTTGGCGTAGAGGACGGAGCCGCCGAGGCGCTCGGAGGCGAGGTCGAGATGGTCGTTCAAGCGGCGGGAAGTTTACCCCGCGTCCACGTCGCGTGAACCACGCCGCGCAGTTCGGCGCCGAGGTACGGCGTCACCTTGTGCCGGTGCTCGATGATCTCCGGCGTGACGGTGAACGTCGCGTCCGGATCCCACACTACAAAGTCGGCGTCGTTGCCGATGGCGATCGCGCCTTTCTTCGAGAGATTCGCCAGGCGCGCCGGCGCCGCGCAGCACCAGCGCGCGATGTCCTCGATCGCGAACCCGCGCGCGTGCGCGTTCGTCCACACGATCGGCAGCACGAACTGCAGCGACGCGATGCCGCCCCAGGCCTGCGCGAAGTCGCCCTTCTTCAATTCCGGCGTGCACGGCGAGTGATCGCTGACCACCAGATCGATCGCGCCGTCGCGCAGTCCCTGCCACAGCGCCTCGCGATTGGAAGCCTCGCGAATCGGCGGCGCGCATTTGAACTCCGTGTGGCCGCGCGGCACCGACTCGGCCTCGAAGTGCAGGTAGTGCGGCGTGGTCTCGAACGTCAGCGGCAGCGACTGGTCGACGTGACGCAACGCGGACGCGGCCGACAGATGGACGATGTGCATCCGCGCGCCGGTATCGCGGCAGACGCGCTTCACGAGCTCGATGGCGGCGTCCTCCGCTTCGTTCGGACGCGAGCGCAGATACGTCTCGTACGCGAGCGGGTCGCCCTCGGGCTCGTGCAGATGCTCGCCCAGCTCCGCGTGCACGAGCAGCGGCGCGTTCGTGCCCGCCAATTCGCGCGCGGCCTCGTACAGCTCGCGTTCGTCGACGTTCGGAAATTCATCGACGCCTGAATGCACGAGAAAGCATTTGAAGCCGCGCGCGCCGCGCTCGAGCATCGGCCGCAGCTCTTTCGTGTTGCCGGGAACGACGCCGCCCCACAACTCGATCGACACTTCGCCGCGCGCGTGCTGCTGCTTGAGCTCCAGCGCGGCGACGGTCGTCGTCGGCGGCAGTGAGTTCAGCGGCATGTCCACGATCGTCGTGATCCCGCCCGCCGCCGCCGCGCGCGTGGCGGTCGCGAATCCCTCCCACTCCGTCCGCCCCGGCTCGTTGACGTGCACGTGCGAGTCGACCAGCCCCGGCATGAGCACGAGATCGCCGTAGTCATGATCGGCGACGCCGTACGGCTCGATCGCGGCAATGCGCCCGCCTTCGATGACGAGGGTGGCGGGGCGGATGCCGCCGGGAAGGACGACGCGTTTGCTGCTCAGCGAGCGGTCATGGTTTGCAGGCATCCTTCAGTCGAGCGTCCGGCAGATTGTTGTTGTACGCGACGCAGAGCGCGTGCCGGATTCTCTCATCATTGGCTTCATGCTCGGGGTCCTCGGCCTCCGCCAGCCGCGCATCCGGCGAAGCTGCGACGAGTGCGCGGTACTCGGCTTCGGTGATCGGCTCGTGAACGACGGGCTGCAGTTCGAAGAGTGTCTCCTCGTTTGCTTCGAACAGCTCGACGTTCGGAGCCGAGAAGGATCGCAACGTCTGCTCTTCGACCGCCGGACGGCCGGCCATCAGCCGTTCGAGGATGCCTTCCGCGGATTCGCGCTCTTCTCTCGCTTCGGCCGCTTCCTCCATCTTCTTCTGCTTCGCCGCGATTTTTGGCAGTGAGAACGACCCGATGCCTTGCGTGGGTGAGCGCTCCATGTCCAGCTCGCCCAGGATCACGTCGCGACCGGCGGTGCGAAACGCGATCAGGACACCCACTCCGGGCACGGGTGTGACGACGGGCGGCGTCATGTTCTTGCGCGTCCCGTAGAATTTAGGCGTCCCCACGACTTTCGCGACGCGATTCGGCAGAAGCAGGCGAAGGTCTTCGACGTCGAGCGCATGACGCTTCGAGCTGCAGTAACCCTCGTTGCCGGAGCTGCGCGCAAGGACGGCCCAATGTTCCGGCGCCGTCAGTTTGCGCGGTGCGCGGAGTCCCATCAGATAGATCGGATGCAGTTCCGGCGCGCAATCGTGTTCGCAGTCGAGGCCGAAGAGTCCCGTGATGACAGCATTCGCGGTCTTGCTGTCGATCAACTTCCCGACTTCTTCCTCATCCGGCACCGCGGAGTTGATGTCGCCCCACCAGCCGGCGAGCTCGAGGAACTGGCGCAGTGTTTCGCGGGAGTCGAATTCCGAGTGAATGGAGGTCTTGCCTTTGGTCGAGCCATTGCCGCGTGCGGGAGTGAGTGCGAAATTGAAATCGAAGTCGGGGCTGCGTCCTTCCCACTCGATACGGCCGTAGAACGTGGCCGGCGTGAAGTTGATGTGGCCGTGAATCTTCGACGCTCCTTCGAAGCTGCAGATCATGTGCTTGAACCCCGTGGGCTGGTCGAGCCCGAACGACGTCGCGCACTTTGGCGGTACGGGGATGTGGTCGCAGAGATCGTCCGCGTCGGGACGCAGCGGGATTCCCGGGCATTTGTTGTCGCGCTGGCACTTCCACTGCGGGTTGAGCGGGAACTTGTTCGCGTCGTCGCCGTAGCTCGAGCGGACGACGGACATGTGCTCCTGTGCGACCGCGGATGCGGTCATGACGACGAGAAAAGCGGTGACGAGAGCTCGGCGCATGTCGAATGTCTCCTTGCTCGGAGAGAGAGACGCCGCGCGTCTTTTCCCGCTAAGCTCCGTCCGTGACCTTCTTCGACGCCCTCAACGAGCTCGCCGAATCCGGCCGGCCCTTCGTCGCCGTGACCGTCGTCGACACGCTCGGCTCCACGCCGCAGGACCGCGGCGCGAAGATGCTCGTCACGGCCGAAGGGCGGCAGCACGGGACGGTGGGCGGGGGGAAGATCGAGGCGCGCGCGATCGAGGAAGCGCAGTCGATGCTCGCCGACGAGGCCGCGCCGAAGACGCGTTTTCATCAGTGGTCGCTCGAGAAAGACATCGGCATGACCTGCGGCGGGATCGTGCGCGTCTACTTCGAGGCCTTCAACGTCACGCGCTGGAACATCGTCGTCTTCGGCGCGGGTCACGTCGCCGCGGCGGTCGTCAACATCCTGCTCACGCTCGACTGCCGCATCACCTGCATCGATCCGCGGCCCGAGTGGCTGGAGCGTCTGCCGCGCTCGCCGCGTTTGCGTGCAGTGCAAACGAGCGAGATGCCGTCCGAGGTGGGGAAGATCCCGGAGGGCTCGTTCGTGCTGCTGATGACCATGGGCCACACCACCGACCGGCCCATCCTCATCGAGATTCTGCGCACGCGAACGTTCCCCTATCTCGGCGTCATTGGCAGCAACGCCAAAGCGAAGCGGCTGCGCCAGGACATCCTCGACGCGGGCCTGCCGCAGGAGCTGACGAAAGCGTTTTTCTGCCCCGTCGGCCTCGACCTCGGATCGAATCATCCTCACGAGATCGCCATCGCCGTTGCGGCGCAGATGCTGCAAAAGCGCGACGTGCGATGAGGACCTCGGCGCTGCGCGAACTGGCGCGGCAGTATTCCATCGAAACGAGTTACACGGATGCGGCCGGCAAGCGCCGGCAGGCGTCGAAGCGCGCGCTGATGGCGGCCATCGATGCGCGGAAGCGCGTCGCGAAAGCGATCCACGATCCCGTGCGCGTCGTGTGGGGCAACCAGCGCCTCGCCGTCGACGGCGAGTGGGACCTCGAGCTGGAAGACGGCTCGTGGCGATCGGGACGCGGACCGCAGTCCCTCGATCCGCTGCCGCACGGCTACCACTCGCTGCGCACGAAAGACGGCGGCGAGACGCTCATCATCGCCGCGCCGATGAGGTGTTACGCGCCCCGCAAAAAACAGTGGGGCATCTTCGCGCCGCTCTATGCCGCGCACACGCGCCGCAGCTGGGGCACCGGCGACCTCGGCGACCTGTTGCAGTACGCCAGCTGGGTCGATCATCACGGCGGCTCGGTCGTGGCCACGCTGCCGATGCTGGCCGCGTTCGACGATGACCCCAGTCCGTACTCGCCGCACAGCCGCCTGTTCTGGAACGAGCTCTATCTCGACGTCACGCGCCTCCCCGAATTTCGCAACGAAGACGCGGACCTCGGCGCCGTCGCGCATCTGCAGCAACTGCCGAGCGTCGATCACGAGGCCGTGCGCCGCGAGAAAAAACGCGTGCTCGGGCTCTGCGCGGCGCGCTTCGTCGCCGATGCGGAGTTCGAGAAGTTCGCGAGCGGCGAGGCGCGCGAATACGCGCAATTCCGCGGCGACGAGCCGTATCACCTCTACGTGCAATACCGCCTGGCGCAGCAGATGCGCGAGGTCGCGAACTCCGCCCGCCGCCTCGGCGCCGGCCTCTATCTCGACTTTCCGCTGGGCGTGAATCCCGGCGGCTACGACGCGCATCGCTACACACACGTCTTCGCGAACGGCGTCTCCGCCGGCGCGCCGCCCGATCTCTTTTTCACCAAAGGGCAGAACTGGGGTTTCGCGCCGTTCGATCCCGATGCGCTGCGTGCCGATCGCTACGCATACTTTCGCAAAGCGATCCGGCAGCACGTCGCGCACGCCGGCATCCTGCGCATCGATCACGTGATGGGACTGCATCGCCTGTTCTGGATTCCGGACGGGCTCGATCCGGCCGACGGCGTGTACGTGCGATATAACGCGGAGGAGTTGTACGCCATCCTCACGCTCGAGTCGCGCCGTCACGCGTGCACGGTCGTCGGCGAGGACCTCGGCACGGTGCCGCCGGAGGTACCGAAGACGATGTCGCGCCACGGCCTGCGGCGCATGTACGTCGCGCAGTACGAGATGCAGCCGGACCAGCCGCTGCCCGCGCCGCCCGAGGCATCCGTGGCCAGCATCAACACGCATGACATGCCGCCGTTCGCGGCGTGGTGGAAAGGTCAGGACATCGACGATCGCCTGCAGCAGGGATTGCTCGACGAAGTGAGTGCGCATCGCGAGCACGACGCGCGCGAGAAGATGCGCCGAGGCATTGCTTTCGATAGCGGCTCACCCGACGCGCCGCACGCGATCGAGGCGCTGCTGATGTTTCTCGCGGAGAGCGATGCCGAGATCGTGCTCATCAACCTCGAGGACCTGTGGGGCGAGACCGAGCCGCAGAACATGCCCGGCGTCCCCGGGCGCAGCTGGCGTCACAAGCTTCGCCTCGGACTCGAGGCCGCGCGGGCGGACGGCTCGATCCGCCGCGTGCTGACCAACATGAACGACCGCAGGGCGAGTCCCTTGCAGCAGCAGAGTGAAACGAAGGAAGGGTAATGGCTGTCAGAAAGAAATCGGGTGGCAGTGATGGAGGCGGTACGAAGGCCGCGCCGCGCAGGCGGACGACCACAACGGCCCGCAAACAGGCGGCGCCGGTGCCGAGTCCCGCCGTCGAGGAATTGCAGACCGTCGGCGCGGACGTGGTGCCTACTGTGCCGGTCGAAGCGACCGCGGCGCGTCCCCAATCCCTGCTCGCCGACGCGGACCTGCATCTCTTCAATGAAGGCACGCATCACAAACTGTGGAAGATGCTCGGCAACCACGCGGTGCCGGGCGGCGTGATGTTCGGGGTCTGGGCGCCGAACGCGAAAAGCGTCAGCGTCATCGGCGACTTCAATGACTGGAATCGCGACGCCAATCCATTGCAGGCGCGCGGAGCATCCGGAATCTGGGAGGGATTCGTCCCCGATCTGCCCAAGGGCTCGACGTACAAGTACCACATCGTCTCGCTCTTCAACGACTATCGCGTCGACAAAGCCGATCCCTTCGCGGTGCATCAGGAAACGCCGCCGGCGACGGCGTCGAAAGTGTGGGACCTGCAATACGACTGGAACGACGCGGACTGGATGTCCTCGCGCAAAGCGCGCAGCGCCTACGACGCGCCGATGTCCATCTACGAAGTGCACCTCGGCTCGTGGATCCGCACCGGCGACAATCTCCCGTTCACGTATCGCGACATCGCCGGCCGCCTCGCGGACTACGTGAAGAAGATGAATTTCACGCACGTGGAGCTGATGCCCGTTCAGGAGCATCCGTTCTATGGATCGTGGGGATATCAGGGCACCGGCTATTTCGCGCCCACCAGCCGCTTCGGCACGCCGCAGGATTTCCAATACCTGATCGACGTGATGCATCAGAACGGCATCGCCGTGATTCTGGACTGGGTGCCGTCGCATTTCCCGAGCGACGAGCACGGGCTGGCCTTCTTCGACGGCACGCATCTCTTCGAGCATTCCGATCCCCGCAAGGGATTCCATCCCGACTGGAACTCGCTGATTTTCAATTACGGCCGCAACGAGGTGCGCTCGTTCCTGCTGTCGAGCGCGCTGTACTGGCTCGACGAATATCACATCGACGGACTGCGCGTGGACGCGGTGGCCTCCATGCTCTATCTCGATTATTCGCGCAAGGCCGGCGAATGGGTTCCGAACGAATTCGGCGGACGCGAGAACATCGACGCCATTTCCTTCCTGCGCCGCCTCAATGAGGACGTCTACAAAGTCCATCCCGACGTGCAGGTGATTGCCGAGGAGTCGACGGCGTGGCCGATGGTTTCGCGGCCGACGTACGTGGGCGGACTCGGATTCGGCATGAAGTGGGACATGGGCTGGATGCACGACACGCTGCAGTACTTCGCCAAGGATCCCGTGCATCGCAAGTTCCATCACAACAGTCTCACCTTCCGGATGATGTACGCGTTCACCGAGAATTTCGTGCTGCCGCTGTCGCACGACGAAGTCGTGCACGGCAAAGGCTCGCTCCTGGGCAAGATGACCGGCGACGAATGGCAGCGCTTCGCCAATCTGCGCCTGCTCTTCGCGCACATGTACGCCAATCCGGGCAAGAAACTGCTCTTCATGGGCGGTGAGATCGGCCAGTATCGCGAATGGAATCACGACACCGGTCTGGACTGGCATCTGCTCGAATTCCCGCTGCACGCGGGCCTCAATCGCTGGCTGGAAGATCTCAATAAGGCCTATCGCGACATTCCTGCGTTTCACGAGCTGGATATGGCGCCGGAAGGCTTCGAGTGGATCGACTGCTGCGACACGGAGAACAGCATCGTCAGCCTCACGCGTTACGGGAAAGACCGCACCAGGCCCATTGTGGCGGCGCTGAACTTCACGCCCATGCCGCGTTACAACTACCAGATCGGTGTGCCCGCGAAAGGCCACTGGCGCGAGGTCCTCAACAGCGACGCCACGCTGTACGGCGGCGGCGGCCAGGGCAACATGGGCGGCGTCGACGCATCGCCCATTCCATTGCACGGCCGGAAATGGTCCGTCACGCTCACACTCCCGCCGCTGGGGGCGGTGTTTCTCGTCATTGACGATGACAAGGACGACGACAAGGACGACGAGAAGGATCACGACAGAGTCGACGACAACGGGGAAGACGCGGAATGACGTCCGGCGGTGTGCCCCTCGGCGCGCACCTTCTCGATGCGAACCGCTGCGAGTTCCGTGTCTGGGCGCCGGATCGGGAGCGCGTGGAAGTGCGTATCGACGAGCGGCGCATAACGCTCACGAAAGTCGATGGTGGGTATCACGAAGGCATCGTCGATGAGTGTCCCGAGGGTACGCGGTATATGTTCGTGCTGGACGGCGGGAACGAGCGGCCGGACCCCGCGTCGCGATATCAGCCGGACGGCGTGCACAAAGCGACGGCGGTCGTCAGCGCCGATTTCGAATGGCACGACGACGGATGGACGGGCCTTCCGCTCGAGAATTACGTCGTCTACGAGCTGCATGTCGGGACGTTTACGTCCGAGGGGACGTTCGATGCGGTCATAGGCCACCTGGACCGATTGAAATCGCTGGGCATTACCGTCGTGGAGTTGCTGCCGGTCGGGCAGTTTCCCGGCGAGCGCAATTGGGGATACGACGGCACGTATGTCAACGCCGCGCAGGCTTCGTACGGAGGTCCGCGCGCGTTGAAACGTCTCGTCGATGCGTGCCATCAGCGTGGTCTGGGGATTGTGCTCGACGTGGTCTACAACCATCTCGGTCCGGAGGGGAATTACCTGTCCGAATACGGACCGTATTTTACGGACCGCTACAAGACGCCGTGGGGCCTGGCGTTGAATTTCGACGGGCCGCACAGCGATCACGTGCGCTGGTATTTCATTCATAACGCGCTGCAATGGATCGACGAGTTTCATTTCGACGGCCTGCGCGTCGATGCCGTGCACGCCATCGTCGATCATTCCGCCGAGCCGTTCCTGCAGGATCTCAACGTCGCAGTGCATCACCGCGCGCAGGAGCTGGGCCGTCGCGTGATCTGCATCGCCGAGAGCGATCTCAATGACCCGCGCGTCATTACGCCGCGCGAGGAGCTCGGTCTCGATTTCGACGCGCAGTGGGCCGACGATTACCACCACACGCTGCATGTCCTGCTGACCGGCGAGCAGGACGGCTATTACTCGGGATTTTCGAAGCAGGTGAGCAATCTGGCGCGTATCCTCGAGACCGGATATCTCTACGTCGGCCAGCACTCGAATTACCGCGGCCGCAAATACGGGCTCAAGCCGCGAACGAAAAACGGCGCGCAATTCGTCGTCTCGATGCAGAATCACGATCAGATCGGTAATCGGATGATGGGCGAGCGCCTCGGCGACCTCGTGTCCTTTGATCAGGCCCGCCTGGCGGCGGCGGCCATCATCCTCTCGCCGTTCGTGCCCATGCTTTTCATGGGCGAGGAGTACGGCGAGAAAGCGCCGTTTCAATATTTCACGTCGCACTCGGACGAGAATCTCATCAAGGCCGTGCGCAAGGGAAGACTGGAAGAATTCGATGATTTCACGTGGGCTGGCCAGCCGCCCGATCCGCATGCGGAGGACACGTTCCTGCGCTCGAAATTGAATTGGACGCTGCTGGAGCGTCCGGAACACGCCTCGTTGTGGCGCTGGTA
>DATLBM010000009.1:0-2550 GCA_035526885.1 Thermoanaerobaculia bacterium
TGCCGTCGCATCCACGGCCGAGCATCTCCACGTACGAGACTTGTCTCTCCGCCGCGCTGGCGCTCATTCCGCCGGAGACACACGCGGTCGTGCAAGGTCCCGGCGCTCCGAACGTCGCCGTGGACTCGCGCGCCGTGGCGCCCGACATGCTGGAGCGCTATCGCGAGGTCCACGCCATGTCGCGCCGGGTCGCGGAAGCACACGGCACGCTGTTCGTGGATCGCTGGGACACCGTGAACGCGGGGTTCTACGTCGAAGGCTCCCCGCGTCCCACCCTCGGCGCTCACTCCGCCTGGGGCCACCTCCTCGGCGCCGAGCTGCTGCAGGCCGGGATCGTCTAAGCTCCCTCCGTGCAAGCGGACAGGAAAGCGTGGCGCGCACTCTTCGCCGCGCAGCTCGGGTGGATGCTCGACGCCACCGACTTTCTCCTCTTCAACTTCGCGCTGCTCTCCATCGCCAAAGAGTTTGATCTCTCGAAGCAGCAGGTGACGCTGCCGGTCATGTCCGCGCTCATCGCCAGTGCCATCGGCGGCATCGCCTTCGGCCGCATCGCCGACCGTCTGGGCCGCGTGCGCGCGATGACCATCAGCATCCTGCTCTATTCGATCGCCACCGCGGGCATGGCCACGGCGCAGAACCTCTGGCAGCTCGTCGCCTGGCGTGTGCTGGTGGGCTTCGGGATGGGCGGGGAGTGGTCGTGCGGCTCGGTGCTGGTTGCGGAGACGTGGCCCGCGCAGCATCGCGCCAAGGCGATGGGCATCATGCAATCGGGATGGGCCATCGGCGCGATGATCGCCGCCGGCCTCGCGGCAATCGTGCTCGAGCCGTACGGCTGGCGCGTGCTGTTCGCCATCGGCGCCGCGCCGGCGCTGCTCGCATTCATCGTGCGGCGCACGGTCGAAGAGCCGCGGGTCTGGCGCGAGCGCACGGAGACCGCGCCGTGGTCGGAGATGTTCAGCGCCGCGTACATTCGCCGCACGACGCTGGCCACACTCATCGCCAGCAGCGTCCTCATCGCGTTCTGGGGCGTGACCACGTGGCTGCCGGGATTTCTGGCCACACCGGTCGCGGAAGGCGGCGCGGGACTGACGATGACCAAAAGCGCGCAGTGGCTGATCGTGCTGCAGATCGGCGCGTTCTTCGGCTACGTGACGTTCGGCTGGATCGCGGACCGCATCGGACGGCGTCCCGCGTTCACGCTGTTCATGATCGCCGCGACGGCGGTGGTGCCGCTGTTCGCGTTCGGCGCGCGCTCGACGCTCACGCTGCTGATCATCGGGCCGCTGGTGGGCTACTTCGCGCACGGGTACTTTTCGATGTTCGGCGCGATGCTCGCGGAGCTGTTCCCGACGCGCATCCGCGCGAGCGCGCAGGGCTTCTGCTACAACACGGGCCGCCTGGCGTCGGCGTTCGCGCCGTTCGCCATCGGCGCCGCCGCGACGAAATACGGACTCGGATTCTCGATCGCCTGCGACGCGGTCTTCTTCGCCCTCGGCGCGATCCTGATCTGGCTCCTCCCCGAAACGAAAGGCACGGAGCTGTGACCGTCGAGCTGAGCGCCGACCTCGGCGAAGGCTCGCCCGGAGAAGACGGGATCTGGCCGCTCATCGACCGCGCGAACGTCGCCTGCGGCGGTCACGTGGGCGACGACGATTCGATGCGTCTCGCCGCCTCGCTCGCTGCGCGCTTCCACGTGATTCTCGGCGCGCACCCGTCGTATCCCGATCGCGAACACTTCGGCCGCAAGTCGCTTTCTCTTTCGCCGGACGCTTTGCGTGACGCGCTCCGTTCGCAGCTCGACGGGCTGTCGCGCTTCGCGAAAGTGCATCACGTGAAACCGCACGGTGCGCTCTACAACGACGCGCACGAGTCGCGCGCACTGGCCGACGTGATCGTCTCCGCTCTTCCCTCCGGCCTCGCTCTGGTCGCACCCGATTCTTCGCAGATGGCGATCGCGGCGCGCGCAGCAGGCATCCGCGTCATTCGGGAAGCGTTCGCGGATCGCCGTTACGAGCCCGATGGCTCACTGACGCCGCGCTCGATCCCAGGCGCGACACTGACCATCGAAGAAGCCGCCGCGCAGGCGGCGCTCCTCGCGCGCGACGGCTCTGCCATCGCGCGCAACGGCGAGCGCATCGCCCTCGCCTTCGACACGCTCTGCATCCACGCGGACATGCCCGGCGCGGCCGGGCGCCTGCGTGCGATCCGCGCCGCCATCGGAGCGTGAGCGCCGCGCGCTGCGCGCGAGGTGACGGTCATCGGTCCGCAGCCGGACGTCCTGATCGAAGACGCCGCAACGCTCATCAATGGTGTCGTCCCCCGATGCCGGATTCGCACGTGGTCGGTGCCGTCACCGCTGGCGGAAAGGGTTCGCACGATGACGGATGCGGCGGCGAAACGCGCTGACTGACCGAGCCGTTGACAACGCCCCCCGCCCCCGGCGACCATGCCGCTTCCTCATCTGATGCTGTGGTGTAGCTCAGTTGGTAGAGCGGCGGATTGTTAATCCGTTGGTCGGAGGTTCGAGTCCTCCCGCCACAGCCAATTTCC
>DATLBM010000010.1:0-4290 GCA_035526885.1 Thermoanaerobaculia bacterium
CATCAGGCCGGACCGCCGTACCTCGGCAAACTTGAACAAGAACGATCTGGTCCACTACCTCCTCGAGCGAGGCCTTCTCGACCGGCGCGCCGTCGTCGACGGCGACGTCGTGGTCGTGGACGGCGTGCGCCGCCACCACAACTACTCCGTCATCCGCCGCGGCGGCGCGGGCCTCTTCGTCAAGCAGATGCAGCCCGATCAGGCCATGTCCGCGCAGACGCTGCAGAAGGAAGCGGCCTGCTACGTGATGATGGAGAGCGATCCCGCGCTGGAGCCGATCCACGCCTTGATGCCGCGGTTCCGCGCGTACGATCCCGACCGCGGCATTCTCGTCGTCGACCTGATCGCCAACGGCGCGAATCTGTCCGAGGTGCATCGCCGCGCGAACGCGTTCCCGGTGGAGACGGCGCGGCGCGTCGGGGAGCTGCTGGCCCGCTATCACGACGTTTCCGCGCGCGAGCTCCTCCCGCGCGCCAACACCGCGATCTTCCAGGGCATGCCGCCGTGGATTCTGTCCTTCCACCTCGTGCCGCGCGGCTCGATGCAGAACCTCAGCGCCGCGAACGGGCAGTTCATGAGCATCCTGCAGAGCTATCCCGATTTCGGTCAGGCCCTGGACCGTTTGCGCGCGGGCTGGCGCCGCGACGCGCTCATTCACGGCGACATGAAGTTCGACAACGTCGTGGTGTGCGGCGACGACGACACGATGCATGTCGTGGACTGGGAGCTCGCCGACGCCGGCGACTCGGCGTGGGACGTCGCCTCGATCCTGCAGGCCTATCTCACCTGGTGGATCGCCACGCTCAGCGAAACGCGCGAGCAGGCCATGTATCCGCTGGAGACGATCCAGCCCGCGATGCATGCCTTCTGGGATGCCTACTCCGCCGCGCGAAAGCTCACCGGCCGCGAGAACGCCGCGGAGCTGGAGCGCGCGGTCAGTTACGCCGGCGCGCGCATGCTGCAGACCGTGTACGAGTCGCTGGCCTTCGCGCCCGCCATCACGCAGCACGCGGTCTGGCAGGTGCAGGCCTGCATGAACATCCTCAAGCAACCCGCCGCCGCGGCCACCGATCTGCTGGGATTCCCCGCCTATGTCTGATCATCTCGACGACGTCCGCCGTCTCTTCCGCGCGACCATCATCCGCTCGCCGATGGAGTACGAGCTGGCCGGCCGCACGCATCGCGTGGCGCCGTTCGGCGCCGGCCAGTCGTCGATGTGGGCCGCGTACTCGACGAATGATCCGCCGCTCGTCATCGATCTGCAGGCGCGGGTTTACGACGAGGCGTACTGCCGCCCGCTGGGCACGCGCACCGATCCGCCGGCGGACGCGAAGAGTCTCCTCGAGGAACTGGCCGCGGCGAACGCGAGCCGGGAGCGATGGGAGGTCGGCTGGATGCTCGCGCAGGCCATGCCCAACGGTTACGTGACGGCGCGCAAGGGCGACGCCGCGCACCTGTTCGCGCCGGGCGAGTTCGCGCTCGCGCACCAGCACGGACACGCGCACGCGCACTCGCATCCGGCTCCCGGCGCGCCGCTGCAGGTGCGCTTCACGCGCGAGTCCCGCACGCAGCAGCCGGGCTTTTACATCGTCAACGGCGAGACGCCGGCGCCGTTCGGCGCGGACAGCCGCATGACCCGGGTCTACTTTCACATCGACGAGCACGGCGCCGTGCCGCTGGTGCGTGCCGTCTCGACGCTGCTCAATCGCTACCAGATTCCGTTCCGCTTCAAGACGCTCTCGTACGCCGTCTACACGCGTGCCGACGCAGCGGTGCTGTTCTTCGCCGCGCGCTACTTCGGAGTGGTCATGAAGCTGCTGCCGGCGATCCGCCGCGAGATCGCCAGTCACCTCCGGCCGGCCGTGCCGCTGCTGACGAAGAAACTGTTCGACGGCATCGGGCTGGCCGAGGATCCGTCGACGGGGGAGAGCTTCGGGATGAACCGGTGCAAGCTCGTGGCGCAGGCGATCTGGGACGCGTACGCGCGCGGCACGCAGAGCGAGGAGTCGCGCATGCAGGAACTGGCCATCCAGTTCCAGCGCTTCGGCCTGTCGCTCGATCGCCCGCATCTGCGCGCCGCCAGCGCGGACATCTACGAGGCCGCGGCATGAGCGCCGTGGCCATGGACGCGGCCGATCCGCGCGAGCGTTTTCTCGACACGGCCTGGTCGATCGGCGCGCGCCTGTGCCGCGATGCGATCTGGGACGGCGACCGCTGCAACTGGCTCGGCGACTCGATGGAGTTTCACGGCGGGGAGTGGAAGGTCGCGCACAAGTCGTTCGGCCCGGAGCTCTACTCGGGCACGAGCGGCATCGCGTTGTTTCTCGCTCGCCTCGACAACCTTCGTCCCGATCCGCTCCTGGCCGAGACGGCGTGCGGCGCGATGCGCCAGTCGCTCTCGCGCGCGGAGGAGATTTCGCCGCAGTACCGGCACGCGCTGTACAGCGGCTGGGTCGGCATAGCGCTCGTGCTGCGCGAGCTGGCGCGCCTCTTCGACTCGGTCGAGTACAAGCGCGAGGCCCTCCGCCTCGTCGACGAACAGCTCGGCCACGAAATCGAGCCGATGTCGCTGGACGTGATCGCCGGCGCGGCCGGCGCCATCTCCGGCCTCCTCGCCATCGACGCCGATCGCTACCTCGGCGAAGCCATTCGCATGGGCGAGCACCTGCTGTCGTCCGCGAACCGCGACGGCGACGCCCTCTCGTGGTCGACGATGCTTCCCATGGGTCCCGAGGAGCAGAAAGATCTCGCCGGCTACTCGCACGGGACGGCCGGGATCGCGGTGGCGCTGCTGGAACTGTGGTCGCGCACGGGCGACGTCCGCTGGCGCGAGGCGGCCGAGGGCGGATTCGCATACGAGCGGCGGCACTACTCGCCGCAGCAGCAGAACTGGCCCGACTTTCGTTCGTTCGCGTCGCCGGACCCGCAGCAGCCCGGCTACTCGATGGCCTGGTGTCACGGCGCGCCGGGCATCGCGCTGTCACGCATCCGCGCGTGGGAGCTGACGAAGGAGCAGCGCTATCGCGACGAGGCCGAGTCCGCGCTGAGCGGCGCCTGGCGCACCATGGCCGCCCCAACCCCCGGCGACAACTACTCCCTCTGCCATGGCCTCGGCGGCAACGCCGACCCGTTCCTCTACGCGACGGACACCTTCGGCGACCCGCGCCCGCGCGCGATGGCCGAGGCGATCGGCGATCGCGGCATCCACGCGGTGCATGCGCAGCGCAACCCCTGGCCCTGCGGCGTCGTGAACGGCGGCGAGTCCCCCAACCTCATGCTCGGCATCGCGGGCATCGGCCACTTCTACCTGCGCCTGTACGACTCGCGTACGACGCCGTCGGTGCTGTTGGTCGCGTAGCTGCGCCACAAATCTCGCGGAACGGTGTCCTGCTCTTCATGAGCATTCCAGCCAGAGTTGCCGAGCGTCTCTCCACAGGCCTGAAGCGTTTCGCGCCCATTCTCTCGGCCGCGAAGGCGCGCGACGTGAACGAGTCCGACACGTCGATGATCGTGACGGACATGCTGGCCGACATCTTCGGCTACGACAAGTACAGCGAGGTCACGCGCGAGCTGGCCATCCGCGGCACGTACTGCGATCTGGCCACGCGCATCGACGGCAAGTTCCAGATGCTGATCGAAGTGAAGGCGATTGGGCTGGAGCTGAAGGAATCGCACGCCAAGCAAGCCGTGGACTACGCCTCCAATCTCGGTGTCGAGTGGGTCGCGCTCACGAA
Organism: Thermoanaerobaculia bacterium; assembly: GCA_035526885.1. Taxonomy (GTDB): domain Bacteria; phylum Acidobacteriota; class Thermoanaerobaculia; order Gp7-AA8; family Gp7-AA8; genus QHVT01. The sequence continues at coordinate 3,735 of DATLBM010000010.1, forward strand.
CGGCAACCTCTGGAAGGTGTTCCGGGTGATCTTCGCCAAGCCGATCGACACGGAGCTGGTGCTGGACATCGACCTCCTGGCCCTCAATCCGCGCAACGCGAGCGATCTCGAGAGCCTCTACCTGCTCACGCGCGAGAGCATGCTCAAGTCGGGACTCTACGCGTACCACGACCACCTGCAGGCGACGAACAAGTTCTATCTCGCCGCGGTCGTCCTCAGCGACACGGTACTCGACACCGTGCGTCGCGAGCTGCGCCGCGTCTCCGACGCGAAGGTGGAGCTCGACGAGTTGCGTGAGGCGCTCAAGCAAGAGGTCATCAAACGCGAGGTGATCGAAGGCGACAAGGCGGACGGCGCGCGGAAGAAGGTCGCAAAGGCGGCGGGGAAGATGCTGCGCATCCGCAAGGGAAAAGACGAAGCGGACGAGACCCCGGTCACGCCGTCGCCGGTCGTTCCGGCGGCACCGTCCGCGACCTGACGCGCGTGTCGGGGCGGCGGCGCACGCGCCGCACGATCGCAAACACCACGAGCGCGCCGAGAGTCGCGAATGAGATCG
>DATLBM010000011.1:0-5358 GCA_035526885.1 Thermoanaerobaculia bacterium
TGGTCTGTTCAGCCGGGAGGTTCTGGAAAAGCTGAAGAAGATTGCCGAGTCGACTTTCGAGCCCGCGCCGAAAACGACCGACTCCATCCCGAAGCCGGCGGTCACCTCGTTCGATCCCGTCAGCGTTCCGGTGAATTTCACCGGCCCCGTGACGATCAACGGTTCCGGGTTCACCAAGGACTCGAAGGTTCAGATCGGCGGTACCGCTGTGACGACGACGTTCGTCAACGACAAGCAGCTTACGTTCGTACTCCCGGCAACGTCGACGGCCAAGCCCGGGAAGATCGACGTCACCGTCGTGAACGCAGCCGGCGCCACCTTGGAGGCGAAGCAGATCGAAGTCGTTGCGGGGTAATGCGCGGGTAGGGAAACTCCCCTCTCGCGCATCTCCGGTGCATGCAAACGTTTGCGTCGGACCTCCGCTTCTCCGTCAACGGCCAGGAAGTGATCGTCGCCGACGTCGATCCGACCGTGCTGCTGGTCGACTGGCTTCGCTCCCCTGAAGTGGGGCTGACCGGGACGAAGAAAGGATGCGATCAGGGCGGATGCGGAGCGTGCACCGTCATGCTCTCGCGCTGGAACGACACGACGAAAAGCGTCGAGCGCCTGGCCATCAACTCGTGCCTGCGGCCCATCGCCGCGCTGGACGGCATGGAGATCACGACGACCGAGGGCACCGGCAGCTCGCGCACCGAGCTCAGTCCCGTGCAGTACCGCATCGCCAAAGAGAACGGCTCGCAGTGCGGCTACTGCACGCCCGGCTTCGTGATGAACATGTATTCGTTCCTGGCCGCGGATCCGGATCGCAAGGCCACGCAGCTGGAGATCGAGAACCTCTTCGACGGCAACATCTGCCGCTGCACCGGCTATCGCTCGATCCTCTACGGCATGCGCCACTTCGCCAGCGACTTCGGACCGAAGGACCAAGAGCATTGCCTGAAGACCTGTGTCGATCCGTCCGAGGAAGTGCCGGTGGCGCCGGCGGTCGTGCCGCCGCCGTTCCCACCGTCGATGCAGACGCCGCCGCGCGCGCTGCACTTCGCGAAGGACGGCTATCACTGGTATCGCGCGCTGACGCTGGCGGACATCCACCTCGCGATGCACAGTCATCCCGACGCGAAGGACGTGCGGCTCGTCGGCGGCAACACGTCCATCGGCGTGTACAACATCTACGTCGAAGACCCGCACGTCTTCATCGACGTCTCGCTCGTACCGGAGCTGCACGGCATCGACGCGACGAGCGAGGGATTGCTGGTCGGCGCGGCGACGAGCTACAGCGACTTCCTCGATTTCCTCACCACCTTCAAGCCCGACGACGCGCAGCGCGACGGCATCGACGCGTTGCACTTCATGGCCCGGCACACCGCCGGCACGATCGTGCGCAACGCCGCGACGCTGGCCGGCAACACGATGCTCGTCGTGCGACACGTTGAAGAGGGCGAGCCGTTCCCGTCCGATCTCTTCACCGCGCTCTGCGCGCTCGACGCGGACGTGCACGTGAGCGTCGGCGGCGCGATTCACGCCATGCACATCCTCGATTTCGCCGACGCGTATCAGAACAATCCCGTGCTGCGCGACGACGGAGTGCTGGTGCGCTACTCGATTCCCTGGACGACGAAGGACGAGCACGCGCGCACGTTCAAGACCGCGCTGCGCAAGGAGAACGCGCACTCGATCGTCAACGCCGGCATGCGCGTCCGCTTCAACGGCAAGACCGTCGAAGAGGCCTCCATCATCCTCGGCGGCATCGGTCCCGTCGCCTTTCACGCCGAGCGCGCGGAGCAAGCCATCGAAGGCAACGAGTGGAATGCCGCGACGCTCGCCAACGCGCTGGCGGCGATCCGCAAAGACGTCGAAGAGAACGTCAAGGCGAACGCGGAGCGGATGTCCGGTCTGATCTACGAAGGCTTCAGCGATGCGTACCGGCTGCATCTGGCCGAGGGATATCTGTACCAGTTCTGGATCTGGGTGGCGGAGCGGGTGGCGCCGAAGAGCGTGCCGAAGAACGCCGCCTCGGCCGCCAAGCGCGATCCGCGCGGACTGTCCAAAGGCACGCAGCACTACGAGAAGGACATCCCCGAGTATCCGGTGAACATGCCCTACATCAAGCTCGGCGCGTTCCTTCAGGCCAGCGGCGAGGCGCAGTACACGCACGACATCCCGCTGCCCCGACGCGGCGTGCAGGCCGCGGCCGTGACGAGCATGCAGGCCAACGCCAGCTACACGTACCGCACTCCGGACGTAGGACGGACTTCAGCCCGTCCGGGCGGGCTGAAGCCCGCCCTGCGTTCAGCACCGGCATCGCTTCCGGATCTCGTTGCGTTTTTGCGGAAAGAGTTTCCTGCCTTCCTCGACTACGTCACCGTCGCCGACATCCCGGCCAAGGGCACGAACGGCGTGACGTTCGGAACGAATCCCTCGTTTCCCGATCCCTACTTCGCCACGGGCACGGTGCAGAACTACGGGCAACTGATCGGCCTCGTGCTCGCCGACGACGAGATCCGCGCGCAGCGCATCGCGCAGTTCATCGCCACCGACTGCATCGCCTACGACGTGCAGGATCCGGTGCTGGACATCGATCCGCAGTACACGTATCCGGATCAGGCCTACTACCCGAATCACATCTGGAAGATTCAGCGCCCGGGCAGCGACCTCGAATGGACGGCGCAGCCGCAGGCATCCGTCGGCGGCATCGACTGCGCGGTCGTCACGGGCAAGCAGTACGCGGGCTCGCAGCTTCATTACTACATGGAGACGCAGGCCTGCGTGGTCATCCCCGGCGAGCAGGACGATCTCGAAGTGCGCCCGTCCACGCAGAGTCCGGACGACATCACCACCGCCGTGAAGTCCGTGCTGAACGTGCCCGCGAACACGATCGGCGTGAAGATCCAGCGCGTGGGCGGCGGCTACGGCGGCAAGACCACGCGTCCGCCGTGGGTGGCCGCGGCAACGGCGGTGGCGTCGTGGAAGCACAGCCGGCCCGTGCGCCTGGCCGTGCGGCGCGAGAACGACAGCGCCATGGTCGGCCATCGCCATCCCGTGGCCGCCGATTACGCGATCGCCATCGGCACCGGCTCCGACAACCCCGACAACCGCGGCCGCATCCTGGGCATGCAGACCAATTTCCTGCTCGACGGCGGCAGCTCGTACGACTGCTCGCTGATCGTGTCCGACTGCCTGCAGCTGCGCTGCGACACCGCGTACGAGGTGCCGAACTACGAGACCTCCAGCGACGTCACGCGCACGAACAAGGCCAGCAACACGGCCTTCCGCTCGATGGGATTGATCCAGGCCATGCTCGCGCAGGAAGACGCGGTGGAGGCGGCGGCGTACGCGATCGGCATGCTGCCCGAGGACGTGCGCGGAAAGAATCTGTACCGGATCGGCGACACGACGCCGTACGGCGAAGTGCTCGACTACTGCATCATGGACGAAGTGTGGGAGCGCATCCGCAAGCGCTCCGATTTCGACGCGCGCCTGAAAGCCGTTCAGGAGTTCAACGCCGCGAGTCTCTGGAAGAAGCGCGGCATCTCCATGCTCCCCATCAAGTACGCCAGCGGCTACAACGCCGTGTTCCTCGAGCAGGGCGGCGCGCTGCTGGAAGTGTTCGATCAGGACGCGACGGTGCTCATCCGCACGGGCGGCGTGGAGATCGGCCAGGGACTGAACATCAAGCTGGTACAGATCGCGGCCAGGGAGCTGAACGTCCCGATCGAGATCATCCAGCTCGCCCCGACCGACACGCAGGTCGTGCCCAATCCCGTCAGCACGGGCGCGTCGACCGGCACGGCCTTCAACGGCGGCGCGGTCAAGGAAGCATGCCGCGAGCTGCGCACGCGCCTCGAGCAGTACGCGATGGGACTGCTCGAAACGAACGGCGCGAAGTGGTGCAAGACGAACAACGTCAACTTCTGGGACTACGAGGACGGCTGGCGCGCCAAAACTCCGGACGGCAACTCGACCATCTGGGCGCAGCTGATCGCGAAGGCCAACGGCGACCGCGTGAATCTCTCCGCGCAGGTGCGCTTCCAGGAAGACGGCGGCACGGGCATCGACACGGGCCTGATCTTCAAGCCGGGCGTGGTCGGTCCGGAGGTAGTCAACTGGTTTACTGATTTCACGTACAGCGCCGCGTGCACGGAGATCGAGATCGACGTGCTCACCGGCGAGACGACGGTGCTGCGCTCGGACATCCTCTACGACGTCGGCGACAGCATCAATCCCGCCATCGACATCGGCCAGGTCGAAGGCGCCTTCGTCCAGGGCCTCGGCTACGTCCTCAGCGAAGAAGTGCTCTGGCAGCCGGACGGCCCGAACAAAGGCGCGCTGAACACGGACAACACGTGGCGCTACAAGATGCCGGCCACGACGTCGATCCCGCTCGAGTTTCACGTGGACCTCTTCCCGCGCTCGGACGATCAGGGCATTCCGCAGAATCCGCACGATCTCTATTCGTCGAAGGAAGTGGGCGAGCCGCCGCTGGTGCTCGCGATCACGGCCTATTTCGCGGTGAAGCACGCCATCCTCGACGCGCGCAAGGACCGCGGTGTGACAGGATGGTTCTACATGCAGGCGCCCGCGACCGTGCAGCGGATCCGCGAGGCCTGCCTGGTGGAAGCGAAAGACCTGACGTATTAGGAGAAGAAAGTATGAAGCGAATCATTCCCATGGCCCTGGCCCTCGTCTTCGCACTGTCCGCGTTCCCGGATGAAGTGCCGCAGACCGACCACGACAAGGTCGTTCATCATCTGGAGCTCACGCAGATGAAGTTCCTCGGCTCGGTGCGCGGCCTGTCGGAGGCGCAGTGGAAGTTCAAGCCGGCGCCGGAGCGCTGGTCGATCGCGGAGGTCGCGGAGCACATCACCGCGGCGGAATCGCTCCTGCGCGGCATGGCCGCGGACGCGATGAAGACGAAGCTCGACGCGCCGGCCAATCAGGATGAGAAGGTGACGACGGCGGTCGTCGATCGCTCGAAGAAGTTCAAGGCGCCGGAGCCGCTCGTGCCGACCAATCGCTTCACGACGCCCGAGGCGACGATCGCGGAGTTCCGCAAACAGCGCGCGGAGACGATCAAGCTCGCTGCCTCGGACGTCGACCTCCGCGGCACCGGCGCGAAGCACTTCCTCTTCGGCCCGCTCGACACGAGCGGCTGGCTGCTGTTCCTGTCCGCGCACAGCGCGCGGCACACGCTGCAGATCGAAGAGGTCAAGGCCGACCCGAATTTTCCGAAGGAGTAGACGTAGGACGGGCTTCAGCCCGTCCCCAATCAGCTCCGCGTCTGGACAGCCTGAAGCCTGTCCTACATGACGTTCCGTTAGAAGAGAAACGTGGCGACGGGCTTCAGCCCGTCGCGATGAT
>DATLBM010000012.1:0-2939 GCA_035526885.1 Thermoanaerobaculia bacterium
TGATGCCCATCTCGTTCAGATAGGCGTCGCCGGAGAACTGAAAGAGCGACGGCACCTGCGCTTTCCAGCCGAACTTCCCGACGGTCTGCATGCCCGCGCGGATGTTGTCGACGAGGTGTACGCGCCCGGCGACGCCGTCGCCGCGCGCCGCCTGCGTTTGCGCGAGCGCGATGAACGTCGCGTCGGGCGTCGCGTCGACGAGTCCCAGGCCGAAGAGCGGCGTCGTGCGGCGGCGCACGACGAGGTTCGCCGTCGCCGGCACGTTCTCGCGGCGGAACGCGTGCGGCGATCCTTCGCGCGGACCGATGGCGTTGTCCTGCAGCAGCGAGCCGCCGAGGTTCACGAGCGAGTCGAAGGTCGCGCCGTCGCGGCGCGCGAAGCGCGTCACCATGCGCGGGCTCGTCCCGCCGGCAGCAGGTGCGGTGTGACACGCGACGCACGAGCGTTCATTGAAGACGGGGCCGAGGCCGCCGGTGACGGTTTCCACTTCGACGAACTCGCGGCGGCCGTCCTGGAACGCGTTGCGCTGCGCATCCGTGAGACCCGCGAACGGCTCGCCAGGTGCCGCGGTTTGCGCGGCCGGCGCTCCACCGCCCACGCTGCGGCGGCGCTGCGCCTGGATGCTGACGGTGACGAGGACGCACAGGAGAGCGGTGATGAGCCTTCGCATGATTTCGTTTCCTTCTGTCGCAGGTGCTGTGGATGAGGAGGGAGCGGCGGCCGTCCGCGTCTAACAGGGACCGCCGCTCTTCCTGGAGTCGTCAACTATGGGCGCCGGCCACCTCCTCCCGGTCCGCGCTTTCGACGCGACTCTTCTTCAGCACGAAAGGCGGCGAACCTTGCTCTCTGCTCCGATGTGAGTAAAGGGATGAACTGCTCGTCCGCGCGCTGACGCGCAGCGCGGATCTGTCCGTGCAGCGCATGAATCTGCAGCATCGTCTTGCCGGCAGCATTGGCGTCGGATGCGTCCAGCGCAGTCTCGAGCGCGTCCTCGAGCGCGCGAATGCGGTCATGGAGCGGATCGACGGTCGCGCGGAAGCTCTCCTCGCTCCGCTCCCACGCCACCTGCTGGCTCGGCGTGAGCGCGAGCGACTCGGGAAGCGCTCCGGGTGGCGGGTGATGCGGGCGGGCTGAAACGGCCGCCGTGACGACGAGAGCTGCCAGTGCAAGCGCGAGTTGTTTCATGCATCGCAGTGTCGCGCCGCATTGCGGAAAAGACTTCATGACGAGGCAAGGACTTCGTAAGAAACGTAAATCCTGACGGCGCGTCGATCGTCCGTCCGTCACGCCGCGTTAGACTCGGGTTGCGATGCGTCTTCCTCGCGGCGTGAATGCGCTGCTCGCGGTGCTCCTCCTGCTGCTCATCGCGGGCGTGGCGATCCTGGCGGCGCTGCAATACCGCTGGATCGACCGGCTCAGCGACGCGGAGCGGAAGCAGATGCACGCGAACATCGACTTCGCGGCGCGGCACTTCGTGGAAGACCTCCGCGGCGAGCTCGAAGGAACGTTCGAGACGTTTGCGCGTCCCGAGGCGGGGGACGTGGGGCAACGGTACGCGGCGTGGGTGCGCGCGGCGAAGCATCCCGCGCTCATCGCGCACGTGCGGGTCGTCGAGCGCATCGACGGCGTCTGGACGCTGCGCACGCTCGATCGCGACACTCTGCAGCTCGTCGATACGCCATGGCCTGCGGAGCTCCACCCATTACGCGCCGATCTGAGCGATCAGGAAGAAGGGCGGCGCGTCCGCTGGCCGCCGCCGCTGGTCACGCCGCTCGCGGCGATGTTCATCGGACCGCGCCGTCCGCCGCCGCCCGCGCCCGGCGAGCCGCCGCCACCGCCGCCGATGCCGGTCGGCACGCTGCTGCAACTCGATCGCGCGACGTTGTGGAACGGAGTGATCGCGGATCTCGTGCGCGAGCACTTCTCGAACGCGACGGACGCGTACAGCGTCGCGCTCATCGAGGGCGACGACGTGCTCTATCGAACGAACGCCGCGTGGCCCGACGGGCGGACGCAGCCCGACTTCGAGCTGAGCTTCATCCCTGTCGATCCAGGAGCGCGCGACGCCGCGCAGCGCCGCCGCGAGTTTGCGCCGCCGCCGCCCCCTCGCGAGCCGTGGCATCTCGTCGTGCGCCGGCAGAACGGCGGCCTGGAGACGCTCGTCGCGGGAGCGCGCCGGCGCAACATGGCCATGAGCTTCGGCGTCCTTTTTCTGCTCGCTGCGACCGCGCTCCTGCTCGTCGCGCTCGTCCGTCGCGCCGATCGTCTGCGCGCGCAGCAGGCGCACTTCGTCGCGGCGGTGAGTCACGAGCTGAACACGCCCATCGCCGCGCTGCGCTCCGCGGGCGAGAACCTGCAGGACGGCATCGTCGCCGACCGCGAGAAGCTCGCCCTCTACGGCCGCACCATCGTCAAGGAGGCCTCGCGCCTCGGCGAGATGGTCGCGCAGATCCTCGAGTTCGCGGGCATGCAGGCGCGTCCGCCGCAGGTACTGCGCGAGCCGGTGGACGTCGGCGCGATCGTGAGCGAGGCCGTCGCGCAGTGCCAGTGGCTGACGAACGGCACGGCGATTAAAGTCGAGACGCACGTCGATGGCGACCTGCCGCGCGTGCGCGGCGACGCGCAGGCGCTGACGCGCGCCGTGCAAAATCTCCTCGCGAACGCGATCCGCTACGGCGGGGCGGGCGGCTGGGTCGGGCTGCGCGCCACGCGCAGCGGGGACGGCGTGGCCATCACGGTCGAGGATCGCGGTCCCGGCATCGACAGCCGCGAGCTCTCACGCATCTTCGAGCCGTTCTACCGCGGCCGCGACAACGGCAGCGCGCGCGGCACCGGCCTCGGGCTGGCCATCGTCCGCGACATCGCGCGCGCGCACGGCGGCACGATCGAACTCGATGCGCGGCGGCGCGAGGGCGCGGCGTTCACGCTTCGTCTTCCGG
>DATLBM010000013.1:0-6060 GCA_035526885.1 Thermoanaerobaculia bacterium
GCGCGCTCACAAGTCGATGTGACGCACTTCTTCCGCGACCTCTTCCACCGCGAACAGTCCCGTCGCCGCGCCCACCACTTCATCCACCGAGACGTCGGTCATGCAGCGGTGGTGTCCGAGGGGGCATTCGCGCTGGTAGCAGGGCTGGCAGGAGAGGTGTTGGCGGATGACGCGCGTCGCGCCGGGGATGGTGGTGCGCTCGGGATCGGTGGGGCCGAAGATCGACACGGAGGGCACCGCCAGCGCCGCGGCCACGTGCAGCGGTCCGCTGTCGTTCGTGAGGATGGCCGCGCAGTGCGACATCGCGGCCGCGAGCTCGAGCACGTCGCCGTCGTGGCCGACCATCGGCACGCCGTTGCAGGTCGTGGCGATGCGCTCCGCCTGCGCGCGCTCGCCGGGACTGGTGAGCAGCACAACGTCGAAGCCCTCGCCGCGGAGGCGGCGGATGGCGTCGACGTACCGGTCGTCGCCCCAGTGTTTCGCGCGGCCGTACAGACCGCCCGCGTGCACGCCGAAGATCGGGCGATCGAGGTGCAGGCCGATCTCCAGCAGGCGTTTGCGCCCATGCTCGCGAAGCGCGGGATTGAGCTTGATGGTGGGGATGTCGTCCACGACGCGCGGCGCGTTCAGCGCGCCGAGGAGCGGCGTGTAGTCGTCGAGCTGGTGTCCGCGCGTTGCGGGAGGGGCAACGCGGTGCGTGAGCATGAGGCCGCGCACGTCCGTCGGATAGCCCCAGCGCTCGTCGATGCCGGCCGCGAAGGCGATGAACGCGGCGCGGAACGAGTTCGGGAAGATGATGGCGCGGCGGAAGTTTCCCGCCCGCAGCAGCGCCACGCGCTTGCGCGTGGCGCGCGGCCAGGCGATCACCTCGCGGAAGACGCCTGTCGCTTCCAGCAGCGGCGCCACGTTCGGCGGCGCGGCGATGGCGATGCCGCCCTCCGAGCGGAAACGGTGCTGCAGCGCCTTGAACGCGGGGAGCGCGAGGACGTTGTCCCCGACCCAGTTGAGGCCGATCACGACCGTTTCACACGCCATTCGTTGCGTCTCTTTCTCCCGTCCCTTTCCAGCGGTCATGCATCCACAGCCAGAGGTCGGGACGCGCGTGAATCCGGCGGCTGATCATCTCATTGATGCGTCTCGTCAGCGCTACCGGATCCCGCTCAGCCTCGGACAATAGATCGGCCCGAATCGGTTCCTCGAACTCGAGTCGATGCCTGAGGCCGTCCGGAATGCAAAATCCGAACACAATCGTTGCGCCTGCCCTGACGGCCATCTTCGCGGGCGCCGGCGTGGTCCACGCGTCGTGCCCCAGAAACGGAACCAGAATGCCTTCCCGCGGCAGCACGGCCTGGTCGGGGAGGAGGATGGTCACGCCGTTCCCCGCCAGCGCGCGCATCAACACCCGCGCGGCCTTGCGGCGATCCACGACCTCGGCGCCCGTGCGCGCGCGCATCTGCTGCAGCTCGGCCTCGAGCAGCTCGTTGTCGAGCGGACGCGCCACCGTGACCACGTTCTTGACGTACGACATCACCGTGATGCCGGCGATCTCCCAGCCGCCCCAGTGCGCGGAGATGATCACCGTGCCGTTGCCGCGCGCGATCGCCTCTTCGAGCACTTCGGGATTGACGATCGGACAGCGCTTCGTCAGTTCTTCGAGCGAGAGCTTCTGCGACTGGATCGAGAGCAGGAGCTCGCGGCCGAAGTGGCGCCAGCAGTCGCCGGCGATCTTGCGCAGCTCTTTGTCGGCCTTGTCCGGATAGACGAAGCGCAAGTTGCGCATGGCCAGCCGGTCGCGCCCGCGGACGACATGCCGCGCCAACGCCCCCAGCCGCGTGCCCCAGCGATGCACCGACTCCTCGGACATCGCCGCGACGCGCCGCGCCAGCAGCCTGTACGCCGCGTACTCGATGCGCTGCAGCAGCGGATGCTTGCGGCGTTTCTTCCGCCGCGATTCTCCGCGCGCCACGCGCACGATGTCGTTCATGACCTCTTCGGGGATGTCGAGCTCCGCTCCGACGGCGATGACGTCCGCGCCGGAGATCTTCACCTGGTCCTTCTCCGTTGTGACGAGCGGGAGTCCTTTTCGCTTCATCGCGGCGACGTCGGCCTCGCTGTAGCGATGGTGATCGCGGAAGCTTTTCGTCTCCGCCACCTCCACTCCCGCCGCGCGCAGGGCGGCGAAGAACTGTTCGTTGTTCGCGAGCCCGGCAAAGGCAAACACGCGTTGGCCGCGCAACTCTTCCGGGACGATGGTGCGCAGCTTTCGGGGAATGATCGCGTTCGCGTCTTTCAGCGCGGAGCGGCCCTCCCGGTAGAAGCGCGACGGCGCGTCGATGACCAGGTCGTAGTCGCGCCTCAGCTGGAGGTGCTGGAAGCCGTCATCGAGCACGAATACATCACAGTCATAGTCTTTAGCATTTTCGTATCGATTTGCGCCAACTAAAACATCGGCATTAGACGCGCTCTTAATCAGTACCGGTTCATCGCCGAACTTAGCGGCATCATTTGATGTGACGGGGCCGGCGTAGTCGCTCTTGCGACCGTACCCCCGCGTGAGCACCGCCACGCGCAGACCTTCCGCGGCCAGGCGGCGGCAGATGGCGATCACCGCCGGCGTCTTTCCCGTCCCGCCCGCGGCGATGTTGCCCACCGAGATCACCGGCCGGTGCAACCGTTTCCCGCGCAACAGCCCCGCGCGGTAGAGCGCGCGGCGCACGCGGTTCACGAGATGCCACGGATTCACGCGAGCAACTCGACGATCCGGCGGGCCGTGCGCTGCGACGCGCCGCGGTTCTGCAGCACCGTGTCCCGCGCCCGCCCGCCCCACGCGCGCTGCAGGCCGGGCTGTTCGAGCATCCGCGTCATGAACTCCGCCACCTCTCCCGCGTTCTGCACTTCCGCGGCGGCCTCGTTGCGCAGAAAGACCTGTGCGATCTCGCGGAAGTTCGACATCGACGGACCGAAACACACCGGTACTCCCGCCGCCGCGGCCTCGATGGGATTGTGTCCGCCGATCGGCACGAGCGTTCCGCCGATGAACGCGGCCGTCGCATATCGGTACATTCTGGCCAGCTCGCCGAACGTGTCGAGGAGCAACACGTCCGCGGGCTCATCGTTCAGAGCGCTGCGACGCGTGAAGCGCAGCGACGACGTCGACAGGAGGCCGGCCACCATCTCGAACCGCTCCGGCTTGCGCGGCGCGATCACCACGAACACGTTGTGCTGCGCCAGCAGCGACTCGATCTCCGGCAGGAGCGCCTCGTCCTCCCCCTCCATCGTCGAGCCGAAGACGAGCACTTTGCGTCCGGCGATCAGCTTTTCGATCCGCGGCGCCACTTCCAGCGGCGCGTCGTCCGGCTCGTAGTCGAACTTCACGTTGCCGCTCACCTCGACGATTTCCGAGGGCGCACCCATCGACACGAAGCGCTCGCGGTCCGTTTCTTCGCGCGCCAGGATGCGATCGTACTTGCGCAGGATGGGACCGACCACCCAGCGGAAGAAGCGATAGCGCGGATACGAACGGTCGGAGATGCGCCCGTTGGCGAGCAGCATCCGCAGTCCGCGTGCGCGGGAGAGGCGGCTGACGTTCGGCCAGATCTCGGTCTCCATCGTGGCGAACGCGCGCGGCTGGTGATGCGCGAGAAAGCGCTTCACCGAAAACGCGAAGTCGAACGGAAAGTACGTGACCGTGGCCTGGGGATACAGCCGCCGCGCCTGCGCCTGCCCGGTGATGGTGGTGGTGGTGAAGACGATGGACGTGCCAGGGCGCTGCCGCACGATCTCCTCCACGATCGGCCGCGCAGCCAGCGTCTCGCCGACCGACACCGCATGGATCCACAGATCATGCGACTCGGGCCGGTGCCGGAACCAGCCCGCGCGCACCGGAAAATTCACGACGTACTTGCCGCGCAACACGCCGGTGAGCACGAAATACGGAAGCGCGACGAGCAGCACGAGGTAGAGAAGGACCTCGTACAGGACGTACATGGGCGCGAATCATAACGGTTGGCGGTTGGCGGTTGGTGGTTGGCGACACGTATGTGTCTGTCTCGCATACACCTCCACCCGCCGGCCGCCGATTCGTGAGATCGATTGCTGCCTGGCGCGCGCTGCGTAACGTCTTCTCGGTCCAGCTCACCGAGCGCCCGCAGCGCGCCGCGATCTCTTCAACCTTCCAGCCCTGCAAACGCAGCGTGAGCACGCGGCGCTCGTTGCGCGGCAGTTTTCGCAGCACCTGGCGCAGCGTGATGGCGCGCTCGTAGCGTGGCCAGCGCGTGCGCTCGGGCATTGCGCCATCGAGCTTCTCGCGCTGGCGCCAGTAATCGATGCACGCGTTGGCCACCGAGGCGCGAAGAAATGCACGCGCCTCGTCCACGGCACCGCGCGCGTGCACGAAGCGGATGAACACGTCGTGCACCACGTCATGCGAGTCGGCGGCGGGCACGCCGTACTGCACCTCGGCGAGCGCGACCAGACGCGGATACAGCTCGACATACAAGGATTCGGGCAGCACTACCTCTAAGACGTCCCAGCCCGGCGAAATCCGCACTCTGCAAAGTGTCATCCTGAGCGGAGCGCAGCGCAGTCGAAGGACCTTCCCGCGCCACGAAACGAAGGGGAAGGTCCTTCGACCGTCCTTCGCTTCGCTGCGGCGGCTCAGGATGACACGAGCCGAGGTTTGTCATCCTGAGCGGAGCGCAGCGGAGTCGAAGGACCTTCCAGCGCGCACGGAGCAGGGGAAGGTCCTTCGACCGTCCTCCGCTTCGCTCCGGCGGCGCAGTCCCCTGCCGGAACGACGCGACACTCCGTCGGCAGGGGATCCCGCGGCGTCTGCGCGCCACGGGATGACACGCGAGCGCTATCATGTTCGATCAACGAACGCATGACGCAACCCAATGCCCGCCAGACGGCCATCGCGGCCGGCCTGATCCTGCCCAATCTCTCCCGCACCGTGGCCGAAGAACATCTCGAGGAGCTCTCCAAGCTCATCGACACTGCCGGCGCGCACGCCGTCGCCACGATTCTCGGCAAACGCCAGTCGCCTGACGCCGGCACGTACATCGGCAAGGGGAAGGCCGAGGAGATCAAGTGGCTGGTGGAGATGCACGGGGCCACGCTGGTCGTCTTCGACGACGATCTGTCGCCCGCGCAGGTGCGCAATCTCGAGAAGATCATCGGCGTGAAGGTGATCGACCGCAGCGCGCTGATCCTGGACATCTTCGCCGGCCGCGCCCGCACGCGCGAGTCGCGGACGCAGGTCGAGCTGGCGCAGCTCGAGTACATGCTCCCCCGCCTGACGCGAGCCTGGTCGCACCTCGAGCGGCAGGGCGGCGGCGCGGGCGGCGGCGCGAAGCGCGGCGTCGGCGAGACGCAGCTCGAGCTCGACCGCCGCATCGTGCGCACGCGCATCGCCAAGCTCAAGGACGAGCTGAAACACATCGGGAAAACGCGCGAGACGCAGCGCAAGTCGCGCGAAGCCGCGTTCACGGTCGCTCTCGTCGGCTACACGAACGCGGGCAAGTCCACGCTCTTCAACCGTCTCACGCGCGGCGACTCGATGGCCATGGACCAGCTCTTCGCCACGCTCGACGCGAAGTCCGCGAAGATCAAGGCCGGGATGCCGCGCGAGACCGTGATCATCGACACGGTCGGCTTCATCCGCAAACTCCCGCACCATCTCGTGGCCTCGTTCCGTTCGACGATGGAGGAAGCCGTCGCGGCCGACCTCGTGCTGCACGTGATCGACGCCTCGCATCCGCAGTACGCCGAGCAGCGCGAAGTCGGCGAGCAGGTTCTCGCGGACCTCGGCATCGATCGCGAGCGCGTTTTCGAGGTCTACAACAAGCTCGATCGCATCGACGAGCACTTTGCCATGCGGCGCCGCAACAGCGCCGTCGTCTCGGGACTGACCGGCGAAGGAATCGATCGCCTCATCGAGATGATCCGCGACCGCGAGCGCGACGGCGGCGAGTTGCTCCACCTCCAGATCCCGCACGCGGAGTCGCGCCTCGTGGCGCGCCTCCACGAAATCGCGGAGGTCCAGGAACAGACCGCGAACGA
>DATLBM010000014.1:0-8771 GCA_035526885.1 Thermoanaerobaculia bacterium
TCGAGTCGTCGAGTCGTCGAGTCGTCGAGTCTCACAGTCTCATAGCCTCACAGTCTCATAGTGGGTTCTCCTATGAGGCTATGAGACTGTGAGGCTATGAGGCTTCTCCTCGTCGACTCGTCGACTCGAAGACTCGTCGACTCGAAGACTCGTCGACTCGTCGACTCGTCACGCGCACTCGCGCACGTGCGACACCAACTGGCTGATGTCGAATGGCTTCGACAGAATGCGGAACACGGGAGGTGCGGACGCCGTCACGGACGCGTCCGCCGGGTTCGCCGTCATCACGATCACCTTCGGCGGCGCCTCGGCATTCTGCTCGAGGAAGCGGAGCACGCCATGGCCGTCGATGCGCGGCATCATCAGGTCCAGCAGGACCGTGGCGTAGTCGTTTCCGCTGAGCTTCTCGATGGCCTCGTGGCCGTCCCGCGCGCTCTCCACTTCGAAGTGCTCGCGCTTCAGGACCCGTTCCACCATCATGCGAATGGAGTCGTCATCATCGACGACCAGGACTTTTTTCTTCGGGTGCTGCTCCGACAACCAATCCTCCAATTCGCGCTCTTCGAAGCAATTCGGCTGCCACGGGCGGGTGAGACTCGGCGACTCGACGACTCGTTTATGGCATCATGCTCTGGGTCTGACATGACGACGCTACCGGGGATCGATGGCCGCAGTGTATTCAAACGTTCCGACGACGTGGTGTGCCGCGCTGTCGGGCTGGAATCGATCCTGGTCCCGATCCGCAACAACGTCGGCAACCTCGACTTCGTCTACACGCTCTCGCCCGTCGCGGCGCGGATCTGGACGCTGATCGACGGCGCCCGCTCCGCGGACGACGTCGCCGACGCAATCATGGCCGAGTACGACGTCGATCGCGATACGGTCCTGTCCGATTTCGCCGAGCTGGTCAGCGATCTGGCGGGAGTCTCGCTTCTGTCGAGGGTGTCATGATCGAAACCCAGACCTACACCGACTTCAGTCGCGCGGTCTACGGCGCCGTCATGCCCCTGCGCGTGCCCGCCAACGGCACGATCGAGATCACCAACCGCTGCCCGCTCGAATGCGCGCACTGCTACAACAACCTGCCGATGAGCGACCCGGCCGCGCGGCACGCCGAGCTCACCACCGCGGACCACAAGCGAATCCTCGACGAGCTCTTCGACCTCGGCTGCCTCTGGCTGCTCTACACGGGCGGCGAGATCTTCGCGCGCGCGGACTTTCTCGAGATCTACGAGTACGCGCACCGCAAAGGCTTCCTGATCACGCTCTTCACGAACGCGACGCTCATCACCGAGCGCATCGCGGATTTCCTCGTGCAGCATCCGCCGTTCGAGATCGAAGTCACGCTCTACGGCCGCACGAAAGCGACGTATGAGTCGCTGACCGGCATCCCCGGCTCGTTCGAGAAATGCCTGCGCGGCGTGCACGCCATCCTGGACCGCAAGCTCCCGCTGAAACTGAAGACCGTGGGTCTCACGATCAACAAGCACGAGATCCCGGCCATGAAGCGCTTCGCCCAGGACCTCGGCGTCGAGTTCAAGTTCGACGCGATGATCAATCCGCGCATCGACTGCTCTTCGAGCCCGCTGGCGGTGCGTCTCACGCCGGCCGACATCGTGTCGCTCGACCTCGACGACGAGCAGCGCGTCGCGGAGTGGCGTCGCCTGGCCGAGGACTGCACGCCGCTGCCCGCGCCGGAAGGGCAGGCGCCGAATCTCTATCAGTGCGGCGGCGGTCTGAACTCGTTCGCCATCGATCCGTACGGCGACATGACCATCTGCGTGCTCTCGCACGTCGACAAGTACAACGTGCGCGACGGCTCGGTGCGCGACGGCTGGGAGCACTTCCTCAGCGGCGTGCGCGCGCGCAGCATCACCAAGGTGACCAAGTGCACGACGTGCGCGATCAAGTCGATGTGCGGACAGTGCGCGGCGAACGGGGAGCTCGAGAACGGCGATCCCGAGGCGCCGGTCGATTTCCTGTGCAAAGTCGCGCATCTGCGCGCGGAAGTGTTCCACGTCGACGTGCCCGAGCACGGCGACTGCGAGTACTGCGGCGAGCGCCGCGACGAAGTTCTCTCGATGGTTGACCAGGTGCACTCGCGCAGCGGTGCGGACGTGGCCGAAGTGATCGCCGCCGCGATTCCGGTCGCGGGCGAGAGCGCCGGATGCGGCACGGGTGCCTGCAGCTCGTGCGCTGTGCGATGATGAGGGGAGACAGCATGAAGAAAGACAACGAGCAGACCAAGAAAGCGTACGAGAAGCCGGTGGTGCGCCGCTTCCCGCTGCGTCCCGAGGAAGCGGTGCTGGGATTCTGCAAGAGCAACGCGTCGACGGGACCCAGCGCGTTCGGCTGCCGCGGCGCCGATCAGTGCTTCACCGGCGGATCGTAAGCGTTGCCGCGCGACTCGTATCTCTCCATCGCCGGCATCACCATCGCCCTCCACGACGACGACCCGCGCTGGGAGTGGGAAGAGCCCATCTCGCGGTTTCTCGTGTCGCCCCAACCCGCGGAAGTCGTGCTGAACGTAGGACGGGCTTCAGCGCGTCCCCCTGGGCCGGCTGAAGCCCGCCCTACGTTGATCTTCGATAGCGGCGCCGTCTGGCAGCTTTTCCGCGAGCCGCACGGCTACCGCATCGAATGCCGTTCCGAAACCTTCGGCGCCGATCCGTACAAGATCGCCACCTTCAATGAAGACTTCACGCGCGGCACGATTGCCGTCAAACCTGAAGCCGCGTACCGCAATCCCCTCGATTACCCCCTCGACGAAGTCCTCCTCGCCAACCTCCTCGGACGCGGCCGAGGCGTGGAGATCCACTCCTGCGGCGTGATCGATGATCGCGGCCGCGGACATCTCTTCGCCGGCGTGTCCGGCGCGGGCAAGACCACGACCGCGCGGCTGTGGGACGGCGCGAATCGCGGCATCGTCAGCGACGACCGCGTGATCATTCGCGAGCAGGACGGCGCGATGTGGATGTTCGGCACGCCGTGGCACGGCGAGGCCGAGCTGTCGATGCCGGGCGGAGCGCCACTGAGCGGCGTCTATCTGCTCGTGCAGTCGGATGCGAACGAGCTGCGCGAGCTCGATCGCGCGGAGGCCGTGGCCCGTCTGTTCCGCTGCGCGTTCCCGCTGTTCTACGACGCCGCGTCGATCGACTTCACGCTCTCGTTTCTGGAGCGCATCGCGGCGAGCGTGCCCGTGCGCGAGCTGCGCTTCACGCGCGACCGCAGCATCGTCGACCTCGTGCTCGCCGCATGAACGCGACGGAGCTGATCGTCGATCTGCTGTCGCGCGGCCATGCCGCGGAGTTCCAGGTGCACGGCGACTCGATGTATCCGGTCATCCGCGAGAACGACACGCTGCACGTCGAGCCGGCGCGCTCGTTTTCGCGCGGCGACGTCGTGCTGGTGCTGGCCGATCGCGGACTGACGGCGCATCGCGTGATCGCGCGCCGCGGCACGACGCTCATCCTGCGCGGCGACAACGCGCCTGCCGCCGATGATCCCATCGAAGCGTCGCAGGTCCTGGGACGCGTGACGTACGTGCTGCGCGCGGGAAAGAAGATCAGCGTGCGAAGCGCGGCGGCTCGTGCCGCCGCGTTCTTGCGCCGCTTCATGCGCTCAGTGTCATCCTGAGCGGAGCGCAGCGCAGTCGAAGGACCTTCTAACGTGCCACGGAGGGAAGGTCCTTCGACCGTCCTCCGCTTCGCTGCGGCGGCTCAGGATGACACTACGACTCCGCTTCGCGGCGGCGCGGGATGACCGCTCGCGCTAGTCCGCTTTCCGCCGCACGCTCATCTCGGACGTGTTGCCCGCCGCGTCGATGGAGATCGCCGAGAACGCGCGGTCGCTCGGCTTCGCGCTGGTGAGCACCTGCGTGGCCCAGATGTCGGTCTCTTCGAAAGTCTTCGCATCGTCCGGCGCGCTGGTCACTACCGGCAGCGGAAAAGTGGCCTCGAACGTCCCCTCGGGCGTCGTATTCGTCGCGCCGAGGTAGTTGAACTCGCCGATCGATGGCAATGCCAGCGTGCGTCCCTGGCTGTTCAGGGTCTCCTGATTGGTCTTCCCGTTGCGCACGTGCGGCATCGCCGCGGCCTTCTCGCGCACCGACGATGTCACGAACGACTGATAGAGCTCGACGATCTGTCCCGGGCACGCGCGTCCGCGAATCACCGCGCGCAGCCCGTTCGTTTCCTCGACCTTCACGTACGTGACGCGCGGGGCGGGCAGGATCGGCGTCCGGGCGCACGTGTCGGCGCCGGGGTGGAGCGTGTGCGGATCGTCGACGTCGAGGTCGAGGATGATCGGACGCAGTCCGTTCTCGTCGAAGCGGTTCGCGCTGATGCGGTTCTCGCGCGGCTGCGTGAGGTTCTCCGCCGGCGCGACGGTGACGCCGCCGAGGCGGTTCCACATGATGTCGTTGCGGGTGATGACGTTGCGTGAGGAGCCGGGCCCGATCACCACGCCGGCCTGGTTGCCGCTGATGGTCGTGCCGTCGATGAGGTTGTTCGTGGCCGGAGCGCTGCCGTCGGTCGAGCCGAGGGCGATGCCGGCGCCGGGATTCATGGTGATGACCGAGGAGCGGATCGAGGAGCCGGCCGAAGTGAGGACGATGCCCGCGCCGCGCACCGCTTCGCCGCAGTGGCTGACGTCGAGATGGTCGCCGTCCAGACGCGCCTCGCGCGAGACCGCGATGCCGGCCGAGGACTGGGCCGTGACGAGGAGATGCCGCGCGACGAGCGTGCCGCGCTCGGCCTGCACGCCCGTGACGCCGCCGTCGTACACCGGCTTGCCGGTGGGATCGGAGCCGACGAGCACGTGCTCCATGCGCGCGTCGGCGCGCGTGATGATGCTCGTGGCAGTGCCGTGCACGGCCAGCCCGCGCAGCCCGCAGCGCGTTGTGCAGACGATCGACGACGTGCCGCCGCCGATCACTTCCAGTTCCGGCTTGCGCAGACGCGAGAGCTGGCGCTCGCCGCTCTGCATCGTGACGGGCTCGCCGAAGCGGCCCGGATTCGGATCCGCCAGCGTGCCCGGGGAGAGGAAGTTGTAGGCGATGCCATCGACGACGGTGTCGTCGTCGATCAACTCGGGAAGCGGGGAGGCCAGTTGAATGGTCCACCAGCCCGGCTCGACGCCGAGCGGCGTTTCATTGTGCTCGGTGCCTCGGGCGATGGGAACGAAGCGCATGCGATTCGGACCGCGCACGGCGTTGGCGTTCATGAAGTACTGGCGCAGCGAGCCCTGTCCGCTGTCGGCCGTGGTGACCACGGCGCCGAAGCTGAACGCGAAGTCGACGTTCGTCACGGACTCACCGGCGACGGTCACCTGCGCGATGTGCTCGGCGGTGGCCAGCGTCGTCGCGTCGTCGGATCCGGCGAGCGTGCGGCCGCCGAAACACGGACCTTCATACAACGTGATGGTCGTGCCGCGCTCGGGATGCGCGCAGTGCGCGCCGGCGGGGCCGAAGGTCTGCTCGGGCCAGCCTTGCGGGTGGAAGGTGTGCGAGTCCACGGTGACGATGTACGAGCCGGGACCTGCGACGGTGAAGATGTACAGGCCGGCGTGATTGGTCCTGGTCGTGGCCACCGCCGTGCGGTCGTCGCGATACAGGCGCACGGTCACACCCTCGGCTGCGAGAAAGTGCGGACGAACGGCCAGCGCCATGCGGTCTTCGTACACGCCGCCGGCGATTTTCAGCGCGCGCGGCTGCGCGCTCAGCGTGAATGCGCACACCAGTAGCATCAGTTTCAGGGCTCGAATCATGTGGACCTCGCCGGACATTATGCCGTGTTGCCGGTTGTCCGTTGTGAGTTGTCCGTGATTTCGGGGTCAACGCGCGCAGCGCGTCAGACCAGTCCGCGGTCCCGCAAGTCGCGCTTGAGGAACGCGTACAGGATCGGCGCGAGCACCACGCCGCCTACGCCGAACGCGGCCTCGCCGACGATGATCGCCAGCAGAATCTCCCACGCCTGCGAGTCCGTCTCGCCGCCCACGATGCGCGAGTTGATCAGGTACTCGAGCTTGTGGATGACCACGAGAAACGTCAGCGACGCCACCGCGGTGCCGATCGAAACGCCCATGGAGAGGATGGTGATGACGGTGTTCGAGATCAGATTGCCGATCACGGGGATCAGGCCGCAGAGGAACGTGATCACGACCAGGGTCGACGCGAACGGCACGCGGATTCCGAACAGCGGCAGAATCACGAGCAGATAGAGACCGGTGAGCGTCGTGTTCACCGCGGAGATCTTGATCTGGGCCATGGCCACGCGTCCGAACGCGTGCGCGAAGCGGTCGACTTTGTCGACCAGGTGGCGCGCCAGCGGGCCGCGGTTCTCTTCGTCGTGACGCGTGACGTGGCGGAAGAAGACCAGGATCGCCAGCAGCGATCCCATGATCATGTGCACCAGACCGATGCCCAGCCAGACGCTGCCCGCGCGCAGGGTCTGCGCGTGGGTCTTCAGCCACGAGGCGATCATGCCCTTGAAGTCTTCGGCATCGGTCATGACCTCGGGGATGAACTGCCGGCCCACGCCGCCCAGCCAGATGCGCACGGAGCCGAGGATCTCGGCCATGCGCTCCATCATCTCGGGGACGTTGCCCGCGCCGCGGCGCAACATCGTGACGAGCAGCGCCACGGCCGCGGCGACGATGGCCGCCGTGGCGATGGTCACGACGAGCAGCGCCAGCGGCCGCACCGCGCCGCGCGACATCCATCCCTCGAACCGCTTGCTGACGCGCTCGAGGATCAGATACAGCGTCAACCCTACGATCAGCGCGGAGACGAGATGCTGCACGAGCACGAACAGCACGGCGCCGATCACGACCGCGTAGGCGACGACCTCCTCCCACGGCATCCCTTGCCGCGGTTTCGGCTGTTCGGCCACGGGCAGCGAGACGACGGGTTGCGTGCTCATCGATGGGATTGTACGTGGGGCGGCGGGGCGAGTTGCTTGCAGCCCTCAATGAAAATCATGACTGGCCACCTCGTGCATGCCCGTGAGCGGGAAGAACCGCTCCGCGCGGACGGATGGTTGTCCCTCCTGGTTCTGCACGATTCCTTCGACGATGAGGCCCGAGTTGGTGAGGATGATCGAGCGCTCGTCGGCGAAGAGTTGCGGGTTGACGATGGCCTGCGAGAGGCCGGTCTCGTCTTCGAGCGTGAGGAAGACGAAGCCTTTCGCGGTGCCGGGGCGCTGGCGGACGATCACCGCGCCGGCCGTGGCGACGCGGCTGCCGTTCGGCACGCGCGTGAGCTCGGCGGCGGAGAGCACGCCGTCGCGCTCCAGCGCGGGGCGGAAGTGCTCCATCAGGTGCTTGCCCGTGGTGAGCTCCATGGAGTTGTAGTCGGCCATCGTTTCTTCGAGGCGGGACATCTCAGGGAGGGGAGAGGTTCGTGTCACCCCGAGCGAAGTCGAGGGGGCCCCTGCGTTGCGCGAGGCAGGGGATCGCTCGACTGCGCTCGGGATGACACCGTCGTTCCGGGTGCCACGCTTCTCGAACAGCTCGCCCGCGTCGCGCGCCGCTTCCGCTGCCTGCCACAGCGCCGCGCGGCGCGTCATTCCGAATGACGCCAGCGCGCCGGCGTACGCGAGCTTGGTCAGCTGATCGTCGCGCAGGCGCGCGCGCCGCGCGAGATCGTCCGTCGACGCGAACGGCTGCGCCGCCTCGATGCGCAGTCCCGACTCCGCGCGCAATCCCTTCACGAATCGCAGTCCCAATCGCACCGCGCCCTTCTCCCACCGGCACTGCCATCCGGAGAGATTCACATCCACCGGCAGCACCTTCACGTCGTGGCGCTGCGCGTCCTTGATCAGCGTGGCCGGGTGATAGAAGCCCATCGGCCACGCGTTCAGCAGCGCCGTGTAGAACGCCGCAGGGTGATGCGCCTTCAGATACGCGCTCGCGTATGCAATCAGCGCGAAGCTCGCCGCGTGCGACTCCGGAAATCCGTACAGCGCGAACGACGTGATCGACTTCACGATCTGATCCTGCGCCGCCACGCCGATGCCGTTCCTGGTCATCCCGTCGCGCAGTCGCTTCTCGATCTCCGCCATGCGCTCCATCGACCGCTTGAAGCCCATGGCGCGGCGCAGCTCCTCGGCCTCGCCTCCGGTGAAGTTCGCGGCCACCATGGCGATGCGCAGCAGCTGCTCCTGGAAGAGCGGAACGCCGAGGGTGCGCTTGAGGATCGGCTCGAGACAGGGGTGCGGATACTCGACCGGGATCTTGCCCTGGCGACGATCGAAGAACGGGCGGATCATGCCGCCCACGATCGGCCCGGGACGGATGATCGCCACCTGCACCACGATGTCGTAGAAGCACTTCGGCGCGTGCCGCGGCAGCGACGCCATCTGCGCGCGGCTCTCCACCTGGAACATGCCGATGGTGTCGGCCTCGTTGAGCATCTTGTAGACCGCCGGATCGTTCTCCGGCAGATGGGCAAGGTCAACCTCTTTACCTTCGTGCCGCGCGATCATGGGGATCATGTCCTCGATCGCGGCGAGCATCCCCAGTCCGAGGAGATCGACCTTGATGATGCCGAGATCGGCGCAATCCTCCTTGTCCCATTGAATGACCACGCGGCCGGGCATCGACGCCGGCTCGAGCGGCACGACTTCGTCGAGCCGTCCCTTGGCCAGCACCATGCCGCCGGAGTGCTGCCCGAGGTGCCGGGGCAGATTCTGGATCTGCATGTAGAGGCGCATGAAGTGCTGCACGCGCAGATCCGCGGGATCGAAGCCGCTGTTCTGCAGTTGCTCGGGGAG
>DATLBM010000015.1:0-13172 GCA_035526885.1 Thermoanaerobaculia bacterium
TGCGCTTCGCTCAGGATGACACGCGCCGCGCTCCGCAGGTGTCATCCCGAGCCGCGAAGACGGTCGAGGGACCTTCCGGCGTGCCACGGAGCGTAGAAGGTCCTTCGACTTCGCTGCGCTTCGCTCAGGATGACACGCGCCGCGCTCCGCAGGTGTCATCCCGAGCCGCGAAGACGGTCGAGGGACCTTCCGCCGCGCCGCGCAGCGTAGAAGGTCCTTCGACTCCGCTGCGCTTCGCTCAGGATGACACTCTGCGCTACTGCTCGTGCACCACTTTTCCGTCGATGATCGTCAAGACGCTGCGCGTGTCCGGCAGCGCGGCGGCCGGCACTTCGAAGATGTTCTGCGAGAGCACGGCGACGTCGGCGAGCATGCCCGCGGCGATGCGCCCTTTCGATTTCTCCGCGAATTCCGCGAACGCCGAGCCGCTCGTGTACGCGCGCAGCGCCTCCTGTCGCGAGATGGCCTCGGACGGCTGATCGCGCCGGTCCGTCGCAAACATGATGTTGAGGAACGGATTCATCGGACCGTCGGAGCCGAACGCGATCGGGATGTCGTTCTTGATCAGCGTGGCGGTGGGTTGATACGAGCCTTTGGGGAAGAACTCGCGCATTTGAAAGTGCGACGGGTTCAGCACGGCGATGGCGCCGACGGCTTTGGCCTGGCGCAGCAGATCGCGCTGCAGTCCGTCGGCGTGCTCGATGCGAGGACGGCTGAAGCTTCGCGCGCTCAGCGCATTCAGCGCGGTGGCGATGGTCTTGTCGCCCACCGCGTGCAAAAGAATCTGCTGCTTGTTGTCTTCAGCGATCTTCAGCAGCGGAGCGATGTCGGCGAAGTTCTCGCGGCCTCGCGTGCCGTCGGCGTACTTTGCCTCGCGCAACGCGGCGCCGCGCTCGAGCGGCGTGCCGTCGAGGATCCACTTCACGCCGCCGTTCGGCTGGGAGAGCGCGCCGTCGGTGGTGAAAGGAAAGTTGATCACGCGCACGCGCAGCGGCACGCCCGATTTCGCGAGCGCCGCCGCGTATCGCGACTCCGTGGTCATGGGCATGAGTTGAATGCTGGTGATGCCGTAGCCGACGGCCTGGGCGTTCAGCGCGGCGATGGCCTCCTGCAACTCGTCGTCGGCAGCGAGATCGGCGAAGCGGCGATCGATCTGATACTGCGCGTACTCCCACGCGCGGCCGTTGAGCTTCCCATTCGCATCGCGCTCGAAGCGGCCTCCCAGCGGATCCTTCGCATCCTCGGCCACGCCGAGCGCTTTCATCGCCGCGCTGTTCATGACCAGGCCGTGTCCGACGAACGATTCGAGCAGGACTTTGTGTCGCGGCGCGATCTTGTCGAGCTTCTCGCGCGTGATCGACGAGTCGTTCGTGAGCGCGGGGCCGAGCGTGCCGCGGATCCAGAGATCGGCCGGCGTCTCGTCGACCGCGCCGGCGAGCGCCGCGGCCACGTTGTCCCACGTCGCATTGAGATCGCTGCCCAGTTCGAAGGCCGGCACTCCGCTGGCCGAATGCACGTGCGCATCGTTGATGCCGGGGATGACCATGCGTCCCTGCACGTCGATGACCCTGGTCTTCGCAGCGTCGGTGACCAGCGCCTTGATCTCGGCGTTCGTGCCGACGGCGGTGATCTGCGAGCCCGTGATGGCGATGGCCTGCGCGGACGGCTTCGCGGGATCGTTGGTGAAGACGTTGCCGTTCACGAGGACGAGGGTCGGATCGGCGAGAGCGGCAAAGGAAACGAGAGACAGCACGGCCGCGAACACGGTGCGCATGGCGAATCTCCTCTCTGGTTGTGAGGCGAGTCTACTCGCTCTTCATGGCGGTCGCGATGTGAATGCGCCGCGCCAGACGCGCCGGCGCGAGCCCGGCCAGCGCCGAGGAGAGCAGCGTCACGGCGAGGGACGCCACGATCAGGCGCGTGGGCGTGTAGAAATCGATGGTCCAGCCGAACGACTGCTTGTTGATCACGTAGATGAGGATCCACGACAGGGCGTAGCCCATGACCAGTCCCGCGGCCGTGGAGGCCACGCCGAGAAGCGTCGACTCGAGCACGATCATCGTGCGCAGCTCGCCCGAGGAGAGACCGCTCACGCGCAGCAGCGCCAGCTCGCGCGAGCGCTCCAGGATCAGCGCGGAGAGCGTGTTCACGATGCCCAGCACGGCGACGATGATGGCCACGCCGAGGAGCGCGTACGTGATCATGAAAGTCTGGTCGAAGATGCGCATCACTTCGCGTTTGACCTCTCCGTTGGTGACCACGAAGACTCTGAACTTCGCCAGGCGCGACTCGAGCACGCGCCGCGCGGTCTCCATCGAGACGCCGGGCCGAAGGTAGACCACGATCGTGTTGATGCGATCGTCGCGGAACGTGCGC
The DNA here is from genome assembly GCA_035526885.1 of Thermoanaerobaculia bacterium. Classification (GTDB taxonomy): domain Bacteria; phylum Acidobacteriota; class Thermoanaerobaculia; order Gp7-AA8; family Gp7-AA8; genus QHVT01. The sequence continues at coordinate 2,377 of DATLBM010000015.1, forward strand.
ACGTACAGCGCGCGGTCCATCACCACGACTCCGCGGTCGTTCGAGTAGTCGCGATAGATGCCGGTGATGGGGAAACTCGCGCCGGCGAACGTGAACGTGTCGCCGACGCGCTTTTTGAACCGCAGCGCGAAGGGCTCGGAGACGACGACGCCGTTTTTCGCGATGGCTTCGAGCAACGCGTCACGCTCCGAGGCAGGCGTGATCATGGGCAGCTTGCCGCGAGTCGCGGCCACGTCGAAGTCGCCGCTGCCGATGGTGATGATCGTGTCGCCGTAGTCGACGTCGCGTCCGCGCGTGCGGTCGATGGCTGAGACGATGTCGATGCGGCGCACCGCGTCGGTGATCTCGTTCGGGAAGAGCGCGACCTGCGCGTTGCTCAAACCTTTCGAGGGACGCAGCCAGAGATCGGAGCTGACCGTCTGATCGACCCAGATGCGCACGGTCTCGCGGAAGCTGCCCACCATCAGCGCGACCGCGATCATCATCCCCGTGGCCAGCGAAAGCGCGGCGCTGGCGACGGAGGTTCTTCGCAGCGACGCGGGCAGAGACGCGGCGGCGAGTTTGCCCACGATGCCGAATGTCTTCTCGAAGACCGGCGCGAAGAGCGTCGAGGTCGCGCGCACGATCGCCGGCGCCAGCAGCGAGAATCCCGCCACGACGAGCAGCACCGCTACGTAGCCCGCGACGGCGATGCCGTCCATCGCGGGAATGCGCGACACGAACGCCGCGGCGATGAAACAGACGATCGCCAGCACGGCCAGCCGGCGCGGATGGGCGATGCGCTGCTGCAATCCCGGGCGGATCATCTGCGTCGGCCGCACGCGCGACGCTTCCAGCGCTGGCTGCAGCGCGGAGACGAGCGAGAGCAGCGTGCCCACCGCCACACCGAGTGCGATGATCGCCGGCGTCAGCATCACCGCCTCGGGCTGCGTGGAAACGTACAGCGTGTTGATGGTCCGTCCGACGGTGCGCAGGATTCCGCTGGCCATCAGCTTGCCGAGGAGGATGCCCAGCGCGGAGCCGATCACGCCGAAGAGCAGGCCTTCGAGGAGAAACGCGCCGAAGATCTGCCGCGGCGCCGTGCCCACGGTCTTCAACACGCCGACGTCTTTTCTGCGCCGCAAAATCGAGATGAGCACGGTGTTGTAGACGAGGAACATCCCCACCAGCAGCGCCACGCCGGCCAGCGCGAAAAGGTTCACGCGAAACGCGCGCAGCATCTTCTCCACGCGCTCGTTGCGCCGCGTCGGCCGCTCCAGGCGCACGCCCTTCGGCAGTTGCACCTTCGCTCCTTCGGGGAGCATCAGGTCGATGCGCGAGAGCTTTCCCTCCATTCCGAATGCGCGCTGCGCGGTAGCGATGTCACACACGGCGATGCTGCCGTTGAACGCGGTGGCGGGACCTTTCGCTTCGAGCAGTCCGCGCACGATGAAGGCGGCGCGGCGTCCGCCGATGTTCAGCGTCACGCGCGAGCCGATGTTCAGGCCGTGCGCGCGCGCGAACGGCGCGGGAAGGATCAGCGCGTCGGGCTGGAAGAGCGTGTAGAAATCGCGCAGCTCGATCTTCGCGTATTTGTAGTCGCGGAAGTGCAGATCGCTGAGCAGATCGACGGCCAGCAGTCGCACCGGCGTGCGCTCGTTCATCAAGCCTTCGACGTCGATCACCGGCGCGAACCGCGCGCCCTGATTCCACAGCGGCTGCAGCGCGAGCAGCACGCTCTCGTCGAGCGGATCGATGTCCGGAACGATCTGATAGTTCGCGCGGCCGGCGATGGCGTCGACCGATTCGCGGAACGCGCGCAGCGCGCTTTGATTCGCCAGTTGAATGGCCACCACCACCGCCACGCCGACGGCGATGCCGAGGATGGTCAGCGCGGTGCGGGTCTTCTCGCGCAGGATGGGGCGGAGGACGAGGGCGCGAAGGATCATCGCGCCACGCGGCCATCCTCGACACGAACGATGTAGTCCCCGTACGCCGCCGCGACGGACGAATGCGTGGCCATGACGATGGTCGGCCGCAGCGAGCGATGCATTTCGCGAATGAGCTCGAGGATGGTCGTGCCGGTCGCGGAGTCGAGATTGCCCGTGGGCTCGTCGGCGAGGATCAGCGGCGGGCGATGCACGATGGCGCGGCCGATGGCCACGCGCTGCATCTCGCCGCCGGAGAGCTCGTTCGGGAAATGCGTCGCGCGGTGGCCGAGGCCGATGCTGTTCAGCACTTCCGTCACGCGATCGCGAATCTCACTCTTCGCCTTCTTCGCCAGCGACAGCGGGAAGGCCACGTTCTCGAACACGTTCAGCGTCGGGATCAGGTTGAAGAACTGGAAGATGAAGCCGAGAGAGGTGCGGCGCAGCTGCGTGAGCTTCGCTTCGTCGAGCGAGGACGTCTCGACGTCGCCGAGAAAGACCTGGCCGCTGGTGGGCCGATCGACGGCGCCGATGAGATTGAGCAGCGTCGACTTGCCGCTGCCCGATGCGCCCATGAGCACGGCGAAGTCGCCGGAGGCGATGTCGAGCGAGACGTCCTCGAGCACGTGCACGGAGGAGGACTCGTCCGACGGGCCATAGTCGTGGCTCACGTTTTTGAGGGAGATGCGCACGAGGGGGGATTGTATGGGCGCGCTCCTCGGCACAGGTGCTGCACTTTGATATCGTCGGCACTCACAGGAGGTAAGTAATGGACGAGAACACGAACGCCACGGGCGAGGGTGCCGGCGCGGAAGAGGGCCGTTTCGGCCGCGCACGCCAGTACGTGAGCGACACCTACGACACCGCCTCGGGCAAAGTCCGGGACGGATACAACACCATGCGCGAGAAAGTGGAGGACGTCGATTTCGGCGCCGTCACCGATCAGGTCCGCACCTATGTCCGCTCCAACCCGGGCAAGGCGCTGCTGATCTCGGTCGGGGTCGGATTCCTGATCGGACTCCTGCTCCGCAGAGACGACGAGGAGTGAACTGACCCATGGACGCACAACGATCTTCTTCTGACGCGCACGAGCGGTCCGCGGCCGGCCTCGACTTCGACGACGGAGATCCCATCCGCAGCAACGCGGCCGCACTGGGGGCGAAGATGCTGGAAGAAGGTCCGGAAGCGCTCTTCAACGAGCTCGAGAACCTGCTCCCGGAACAGTGGCGCGACCAGATCCGCGCCTTTCCGCTGGCCGCCGTCGTTCTCGGCGTCGGCGTGGGCGTGTGGCTGGGGATGAAGAAGAGCGACGAGATCATGTCCGCCGGCGGCGCGCTCGTGTCATCGGCGGCGATGGCGAACGTGTCGCAGGTAATGGACAAGTTCAAACAAGGCTGAGTCATAATGGCGGCGATGCCGGTCCGAAGGTCCGACACGCCGCCAATCCCGTTTCCTGTTCCCGAAGCGGCGGCCCGCCAGTACCTCGAGTCGCTCGCCGCCGAGGTGCATCGCACCTACTTCTTCAAATATCCGCCGCTGCCCGTGTTCTGGGGCCAGCAGATCGCGCGCAAGCGCCGCCGCTCCATCCGTCTCGGCTCGTACAACCATCACACGACCGAGATCCGCATCCATCCGCTGCTGAACGCGCCGAACGTGCCCGCGTTCTTCATCCAGTCGGTGATCTTTCACGAGTACCTGCATCACGTGCTGGGACCGCATCACAACCGCCGCTTCCATCAGCACGAGCGCCAGTTCCGCTATCACCGCGAGGCGCAGGAGTGGATCCGCCGCAACCTCTTTCATCTCCTTGGCAGGAAGAAGAGCGAGCTGCGGCGGCCGGTGCCGGTGGCTCCTCAGCCGCCGCAGCATGAACAGGTTCTGCTCTTCTAGAGGCCCATCGGAAACGTGAGGTTGTAAACATACCTCCCCCGCGCGACCGATAACACCACCGAGGACCGATCCGCGCCGCGGCGCACTTCCGTGTTGGCCTCGCGCGTCGTGCGCACCTGCGCGTCGTTGACGGCCACGATCAGGTCGCCGGGCTCGAGGCCCATCTCCGCGGCGCGCGAGCCGGAGATCACCTGGTCGATGACGACCGTCTTGTTCTCGTCGGCGATGCGCACTCCGGCTACCTGCTCGAGGATGCGCAGTCCGAGATCGGCCGGCGCTTCGCCGGCCTGCACGCTGAGCTTCTGCGTGGAGCCGCCGCGATCGATGGTCAGCGATGTCGCCTGTCCCGGCGCGAGCGTCGCGGTCAGCGTGGAAAAGGCCTCGCGCGACTCGACGGGACGATCGGCGACGGCGACGATGATGTCGCCGGGACGAATGCCCGCGCTCGTGGCGGGCGAATTCTCGAACACGCGCACGATCAGCGCGCCGCTCTGCCGCTCATGGCCGCGCCGCTTGGCCTCCTCCGGAGTCAGCGTCGCGGTGACGGCGCCGATCCACGCCGAATGCACTTCGCCGTAGCGCAGCAGATCCTGAATGACTTTCTTCGCGCGATCCACCGGGATGGCGAAGCCGATGCCCTGCGCGTTCTGGTAGATCGCGACGTTGATGCCGATGACCTTTCCCTCGATGTTCAGCAGCGGGCCGCCGCTGTTGCCGGGGTTGATCGAGGCGTCGGTCTGGATGAAGTCCGTGTAGGTGCGGCCTTGCGTCTCGGAAGGAACGGAACGTCCGAGCGCGGAGACGACGCCCGTCGTCACGGTGCCGCTCAATCCGAACGGATTGCCCACCGCGATCACGGACTCGCCGATCATCAGATCTGACGAAATGCCGATCGGCGCGGCGGTGAAATTCTTTCCCTCGACGCGCAGCACGGCCAGATCGCTGTCGGGATCGACGCCGAGGAGGCGGGCGGGGAGTTGCGTGCCGTCGTTGAAGTTCGCGGTGATGCGCGACGCGCCTTCGACGACGTGATTGTTCGTGACGAGAATCCCGTCGCTCGACCACACGAAGCCCGAGCCCAGCGACTGCGACGTGTACGCGCGCTCGCGGCCTCCGAAGAATCCGAACGGATCGAGAAACGGATCGACCGCGCGCCGCCGGATCGTAGCCTCGGTCTGAATGTTCACGACGGACGGCAGGACGTTGTGCGCGACGACGACGATCGGCGTGCGACGCGTGGCGCTGACCGTGGCGGGGATGGTCGGCTGCTGCGCGGGCCGCACGGGCTGCGATTCCGCCGCCGGCTTGCAACTGATGCCGAGAATGAAAAGGACGAGAAGGGTGCGGAACTTCATGGCCGATGCAGTTTATCCTCCGCGCGTGCATCTCAAGCTCATCTACAACCCCGCCGCGGGCCGCGGCCGCGCGCGGCGTCACGTGCGCGAAGTCGAGGAGATCCTCCGCGCCCGCGGCGCGCGCGTCGACTGCGAGCCGAGCACGGGACCGGAGGATCTGGTGCGCATCGCCGCCGAGAGCTCGCGCGCGGGATACGACCGGGTGGTGGTGGCGGGCGGCGACGGGACGCTGAACCTCGCCGTGCGCGAGTTCGATCTGGAGAAAGGCACGCTCGCTCTCATCCCGACCGGCTCGGGCGATGACTTCGCGCGCGTGACCGGCGTTCCGCGCGACATCGGCAAAGCCTGCGACAACGTGCTGAACGGCGTCGTCAAGGAGTTCGACGTCGCGCACGCCAACGGCCTGCGCTACCTCGGCGTGGCCGGACTGGGATTCGACTCCGAGGTCGCGGATTACGCGAATCGCAACGTGAAGTTCCTGCGCGGATCGGCGGTGTATCTCTACGCGATCCTGCGCGTGCTCCCGAAATTCACGCCGCGCCCCGTGCACATCCGCACGGATGAAGGTGAGCGCGACGAGCACATCATGTTCGCCGCCATCGGGAACACACGGCAGTACGGCGGCGGCATCCGCATCACGCCGGACGCGGTGCCCGATGACGGCCTGCTCGACATGTGCATCGTGCATCGCACCACGCGCGTGCAGCTCCTGAAGACGCTGCCCAAGGCGTACACCGGCGCGCACGTGAAGAGTCCGTTCGTGGAGATGGGACGCGGCCGCGCGTTCCACTTCGAGAGCGAAAACGCGATGGCGGTTTACGCGGACGGCGAGCCGCTGACGCGCACGCCGGTGTCGTTCGGGTTGTGCGAGCGGCGGCTGAAGTTCGTGGTGCCGGGATAGGACCTATAGGACCTATACGCCCTATAGGTCCTACTCGATGAGCCGAATGCCCCCGGTCTCCGGCTTCGACGAAGCCACCGTGGGAGTCGTATCAATGTTCCGGTTGAGGAACAGGTCCGTGTCCGGCTTTCCCTCGGGCGTGAAGCCGATCACGAGATAGCGATCCGCGCCGGGGATGTACTTGTACACGTTGCCCCACGGATCGCGCAGCAGCGACGCGTCGACGTAGTTCGGCACGAGCTCCTTCAGCTCGAACGGGAGCTGGCCGCGCGTGTCATGGAACTTGTCGACGGCGCGTCCGATGGCATTGATGCGCTGGAGCGAGATCGCTTTGCGCGTTTCGCCGATGGGCGACATTCCTCCCATGAACGGCACGATGCGGTTCAGCGGATTGCGAAACGACGTGGCCACCGAGGCCAGCGCCACGGCAACCAGGAACAGCACGAGCAGCAGCGGGACCGGCGTCTCGGCGACCTCCACTTCGTCCACGGGCGTGGCCTGCGCCAGCACCGCGGCGGCGCTCGGTCCGCGCACTTCCTCGATCAGGTCGCGCGTGAGCAGCTCGTACAACGCCTTGTTCGTATCGAACTCGGAGAGGCGCGACACTTCGACGATGTCGCTGACGGTCATCGTGCCGTCGACGAGGTCGTAGATCGATTTCTCTTCCGGCGAGATGCGGATCTTCTCGCTGAAGCCGCGCCGCCGCGTGCGCGTGCTCTCGCCGTCGAAGTCCACTTCGTCCGCATCGCCCGAGACCACGATCTCCTGGTCCGTGAGCTTCTTGCGGAAGACCATCTCGTACGAGCGGACGCGCTTCTCGATGATCGGCCACTCGTCGATCATCCGCGCGCCTTCCATCAGGATGGACTCGGCGGTGATCGGCGACACGTTGTCGCGGTCGTACTCGATCGTCGTTTCCTGCGAGAAGTGGTAGTCGCCGTCTTTCCAGCGGAAGAGGCGATAGACGATCTGCATGAGCTGCAGTTGGATGGCGTCCCGCAGCGACTCCTGCGAAATGATTCCGTAGTGCGTGAGGATGAAGCCGAGGCGCTGCAGCGTCTCTTTCTGGATCTCCAGCGCGCGATTGAGCTGGTCCTGCGAAAGGTAGCCGCGCTTCATCAGCACCGTGCCCAGGCGGTTCTCGAGCCGGCGGTTGAGCGAGTCCGCGCCGACCACTTTGCCGTCCAGGAACGTGACCGTGACCGTGTCGTCCTTGCCGCGCAGCGTCAGCACGCCCGTCTTCCGCTGCAGCCCGATGAGCTGGAAGATGTCGGCCAGACTGAAGTCGCGGAGTGTGCCTTCCAGCGCCATTACGCGGCGGCCCTCCGGCGATACACGGGCAGCGAGAGCACGAGCCAGAGGATGACCGCCACCGCGATGGCGATCGCGCGCACGATGGTCTGCGCGACGTCAGCGACCGGGCCGAGCGCGGGTCCCAGCCGTCCGGTGAAGACCGCGGTGAACACGAAGAACGCGAAGAGAAACACGCCGAGGATTCCGGCGATGATGCGTCCTTCCATCAGCTGCGCGGAGCCGGGCAGGAACGTGGCGAAGAGCCGATTGCGGCGCGTCATGCCCGACTGGTGGCTGCCCACTTCCTCGAGCTTGTGACGTTTCGTGTCCAGCGACACGCCGTCGCGTTTGAGATAGATGTGAATGCACTGCGTGCAGTACGTCGTCGACTCGCGCGCCGACTTGCAGCGGCTGCAGAACGTGCGGCCGCACTTGATGCACGCGTTGGCGTAGCCGCCGCGGCGGCGGAACGCGAACAGCAACAGCGCGAGCAGCAGCGACGCGATCGCGCCGACGGTGATCGGGCTCGTCGCGGCGCGCGTCACATCGAAGGTCGAGTAGTTGCCGAACAATGCACGCGCCGCCGCCCGATCCGCCAGGCGATCGCTGATGCCCCACGCCTCGGCAACCGGCGGCTTGTACATCACGACCTTCTGCGGCGGCGGATTGCGTCCCATCCGATCCGCGAACGCGGAGTCGACGTCGCGCGTCTTCGCGATCATCTCTTTCTGCAGGTCGAATTTGTACGTCTCGCCCGCGGCCACGGAATGGTTGTAGAACGCGGTGGCCAGCTTCGCGTCGGCCTGCTCCGCCTTCTCGTACTCGGCCATCGCCGCCGGGAACTCGTTGTTGAGATAGAGAAGGTTGCCGAGGTTCACGTGCGCGCCGGCGTACGCCGGGCGCAGTTGAATGGCGCGGCGATAGTGCACGTTCGCCTGATCGTCGAGTCCCTCGAATGCCTGCAGGTTTCCGATCAGCACGTGCAGCGTGGGATCGTCGGGCACCACGGCGACGAGGTCTTGAAGGCGGCGCAGCGCATCGGGCTCGTACGAGTCGTCGGCGCTGGAGATTGCGGCCGCGACGACGGGACTGTCGACGCCCGCGATCCAGTGCGCGGCGGCGTCGAGTGCGATCGGCACGAGCGCGACGAGCAGCAGCACGATGATGATCGCGACGCGCTCTCCCCAGCTCGCGTATCCGAAGAAGAGCGCGAACCAGTAGAAGAGCAGCCACATCGGACCGAGCCAGACGAACAGCGGCAGCACCAGCAGCGCGAACGCGAGCACGGACACGGATCCGCCGCTGAAGCGGCGGCCGAGGAGCTCGCGGAAGTCGTGCGCGGCGGAGCGGCCGTAGCGGATGAACAGCGACAGCGCGAGGAGGATCGCGGTGATGACGATCGCCGTACAGGCGACGATCAGCAGATCCGCGCGGCTGAGCGTGTTGGTGCGGTAGTTCGCGAGCGCGCGCGCGAAGCCCTGCATCGCCAGCGGAACCGCGCTCGCGAATCCGTTCGCGCGCGCGGCGCGGTCGGCTTCGTTGAAAGCGACCGCGGGCGATTTTCCGTCGAGATCGCGCGACGCTTTCTCCGCCCACTTCGTGAGCTCGGGATTCTTCGCCTTCGACTCGCTGGCCAGCGCCGCTGCGCCCGCGGCGTAGCTGGGAAAGGTGCGGATGCCGTTCGTTCTGCCGGTGGCGAGCAGCTCGCTGGTCTTCTTCGCGGCCGTGTCGAAGTCGCCTTCGCGCGCGGCGGCGGTGGCTTGCGGCCAGATGTCGCGCGGGGCCGCCTGCGCGGACGCGCCGCGCGCCGCCGCCATGGCGGCGAGAACGAGCGCGGCGGCTGCGAGACGGCGGCCTTTCATCAGATGCTCTTGGTGCGCTGCACGTAGGCCAGCTTCAACTCGCCGAGGTGCGTCTCCAGGAAGTCTTCCTCGTCCGCGGTGAGATTGCCCTGCGTCTTGTCGCGCAGCAGCGTCAGGATCTCGATCATCTGCCGCGCCGCGCCGGGATCGAGCTTCGACTGCGGCTGATACGGATTGCGCAGCATGCCCAGCGACATGTACGCCTGCGCGATGAGCGGCTCGATGAAGTTCGTGAACGCGGTGGCGGGATTGGTGGCCTTGTCGGCCATCGTGCGGCGGCGCTCTTCGCCGGACGGAGGCGGCTCGTTGCGCTGACGCCGCTCTTGCGGCGCTGCTTCCGCCGGCTCCGCCTTTGCCTCGGCAGGCGGCGGCGGAGGCGGCGCGGCCGGCTGCTCCGATGGCCGGATGTCGTGCTTGAACTCGTCTCGGATGTCGCCGTCGGCAGTGAAGATGCGCTTGTCCGTGACCTTCAGTTCCTTCGGCCCCTGCTTGTCGTTGGGCAAGTTCTCCCCCGCTCCATGTCCCCTGAAATCAAGAGTTTGGCATGTTAGCACGCAGATTCCGCTCGAAGAACGCGTCGATGCGGCTCCACGCGTCCTGCGCCGCCGCCGCGTTGTAGCCCTGGGTGTTGTTCGGATTCATGAAGGCGTGGCCCGCGCCGTCGTACACCTTGATGTCCGCGAGCTTGCCGTACTTCGTCAGGTCCGCGCCGAACTTCTTCACGTCCTCCGCGGGGATGCCGCGATCGGCGCCGCCGAAGTTGCCGAGGATCTGGCCCTGAATTTTCGTGATCGCTTTCGCGTCGGTTTCGAGATGGCCGTAGTTGATGACGGTGGCCTTCGGACGCGGATCGCTCGTGGCCAGGGAAAGCGCGTAGCCGCCGCCCATGCACCAGCCGATCACGCCGATGCGCTGCGGATCGACGTCGGCGCGCGACGAGAGATAGTCGACCGCGGCTTTGAGATCCGCGACGCCGCGACTGGGCGGCAGTCCGCGCATGAGCTCATGCGCCTCCTCGGGCGACTTCGTGGACTTGCCGCGATAGAGATCGACGGCCAGCGCGACGTAGCCCTGCTGCGCGAAGCGATCGGTCTGCTGGCGGATCCAGTCGTCGAGGCCCCACCACTCCTGAATGACGATGATGGCGGGCTTCTTCGCGGGACCGCCGGCGGGGAGGGCGAGATAGCCGCTCGCGCCGTCGCCGAATTTCTCCGACGTGCCGGCGCTGGGCGCCGGTTGCGGGGCGGCCGTCGCGGTGGGCGTTTCGGCCACGGCGGTGGTTGTGGTGGTGGGAGCGGTGTGGTCCGCGTGCTCGTCGACTTTCTCGTGACACGCGAACAGAAGCAGGACTGCAAGGATCGCGGTGCGTCGCATAGCGCGGAAAACGATATCACTCCCGCGCTCGTGTCATCCCGAGCCGCCGGAGCGCAGCGGAGGACGGTCCCCTGCTCCGTGGCGCGCTGGAAGGTCCTTCGACTCCGCTGCGCTCCGCTCAGGATGACACCTCGGCTCGTGTCATCCTGAGCCGCCGGAGCGAAGCGGAGGACGGTCGAAGGACCTTCCCCCGCTCCGAGGCACGCTGGAAGGT
>DATLBM010000016.1:0-7461 GCA_035526885.1 Thermoanaerobaculia bacterium
CAGGACGCAGGAGTCCGGGAAGTCTTTCGCGGCGATCTCTCCCAGGTCGAGCTGGCGGCGGGTCTTCTCGAGGAGCACGGCATCGAGTTCCAGCGGCGATGGGAACAAGCGGGAGGCGCGTCGTTCTCGATCGGCGAAACCGCGCTCCTGCCCGGCCGCCCGGCGGTTCTCCTCGTGCCGTCGATCGCGTACGACGAAGCCGTGGAAGTCCTGACCGCGTTGTCCGAGCCCGAGCCGGACTACCTGACGGATCTCTCGGCGGAAGTGACCGCGGGCCGCATCCGCCGGCGCACCGTGGCCCGCGTGGTCGCGATCATCATGCTCACTCCCATGGCCATCTGGCTGCTGCTGGTCGTGGGTGGTTTCCTGTATGCCGCGTTTCAGCACTTCATGCCGTCCTGACGCCAATTCCATGGCACTCCGGCATTTTGTTATTTGACTCTCATGGCATAACCGCATATCCTGCGGCGCCGTGCGGGTCTTCCACCTCCCGACAATCCTCCTGCTGTTCGTCCTGCCGCTCGCGGCATCAGGCGAGCAGCTCGTGCGCGGTCCGGAAACGCTCCTCGGCAACGCCGACCTCGCGCCGCTCGGCGGCGCCAGTCTGCAGATGGCCAGCGACGGCGACGAAGTGGTGCTGGCGTTCATCACCCGCAACTGCGTGTACGCGCAGCGCCTCGATCGCAACGGCGTGGCGCTGACGCCGCTGCCGGTGCTGATCGCCTCCGGCAACGTGGTCCGCCGCGCGATGGATCCGCTGCGCGTCGTCTACGCGGGCGGCTTCTACACGTTCTTCTTCACCCGCTACGACCACGCGACGCAGCAGTGGTCCGTGCAGGCGACGCGCGTCACGCGTGACCTCGAGCTCGTGGAGACGCGCGCGATCGAGGCCTCATCGCTCCTCGACGCCGTTCGCACCAACGGCGACATCGTCGTGATGACGTACGACAGTCTCTGGTTTCTGCGCGACGATCTCTCCGTCATCCGCAGAACGGCGCGCGTCGACGGCGCGATGCTCGTGGCTTCGCCGCAGGGCGCGCTGATGCTCACGGCGCTGGAGCCGGTTCTCTCCGCGCGCTTCCTCGACAACGGGCTTTCCGCGCGCATCGCCGGCGTGTACAAGCCGCAGAAGATCGCCGGCGCGTGGACGGGCTCCGAGTTTCTCATCGCCTGGTCCGACTGGGGACACGTGTACGCCGCCACGCTCGACGCCGAGCTGCGCGTTCGCGTGAAGCCGGTCCTGCTCAGCGATTTCAGCAACGTGTGCGCCGACTGTTCCGTCAGCGTCGTCGCCATGAGCAGCGGGGAAGCGCTCGTGCGATGGCAGCGCGGATCGACGTCGCTCGCGGCGCGATTCCGCGACGGCGTGATGGTCGAAAAGACTCCCTGGATCCTCGGCACCTCGGTCACGCCGTTCGTCACGTCGTCGGGTCTCGTGATCATGGCCGGCCCGTCGCTCGACGTGCGCGCGTTCGTGGCCGGCGCGGTGAGCGAGCCGGCGAAGCAGAGCGTCACCGCGACGGTGCGCGTGGCGGCGGAGGAGAGTCTGGCGGCGGTCGCGGCTTCGGCGTCCGAGGTGGCGGTGGCGCGGCATCGCGCGGACGGAACCAACTTCGTGTCCGTCGTCGATCACGACGGCCGCGCGCTGCGCGACGTGCGCATCGCGAACGGCGCGCGCGTCGCGCTCGCGCATGACGGAACCGCCTTCTACGCGCTCGTCACCGACGGCTACACCGCGCAGTTCCAGAAAGTCGCGGACGGCGCCGGCGTCACGAAGCTGAACGTGAGACTCGCCAATCTCCTGCACTGGGAAGGGACGCAATTTCTCATTCTGCAGAACGGCTACGCCGACTTCACCGGCGCGCAGGTGAACAAGACGCGCGCACTGGCCATCGCGCGCGACGGCACGGTCGGATTGCCGCGATGCGCCATGTGGGAGTTCCCGCTCACGAGCGGCCGCGCGCGGGTCCTGCGCGGCGGCACGGACACGTTCATCGCCGTCGAGAACGACCTCGCGCGCCTCCGCGACGACTGCCAGACCGGCCCGCCCGACCCGCTCGTCAAAACCATCAACTATCAATTCGCCGCGGCGTGGAACGGCAGCGTGTGGGCGCGGCTGGCGTTCGGCGGTCCCGTCTCGCGACTCCAGCTCTCCTTCGCGCCGGATCTCACCTCCGCGGCTGAAGGACATGACGTTGCGGCCGAGCTGCTCTACGGCGAGGAAGAAACGTTCGATGTCGCACCGGCCGGCGACCGGTGGCTGGTCATCTGGAACAAAAACGCCCGTCTGGAATCCGCGCTCTTTGATGCAAACGGACGCGTGGCCGGCACGGCCACGATCGCCGACGACGCGTTGAACGGCGTCCGTCTCGTGCCCGTATCGAACAACCGCGTCCTGGCGATCTATCAGCGGCAGGTCTACGACCCGCCATACCTCGGCGTGACGCGCGTCTTCGCGGCGCGCATGACGCTGGATCCGGCGTCGCGCAGAAGGACCGTGCGCCCATGATCGTGCGCGCGTTCGTCCTGGCCATGCTTCTCGCGTCGACCGCCGGCGCGGCCACGCGGCTCACCGTCGGCGACGAAGTTCCGATCGGTCCGTATGAGCGCGACGTGCCGCAGCCGACGCGCACGCGCACGGTCATGGCCACGGACGGCGACACGATCCTGGCGGTGCATCACAGCGCGGACTATTACCTCCCCGCGCTCTACGCAACGCGCTTCGATCGCAACGGCAAGCTGTTGACGCCGGAGCCGATTCCTCTCGTCACGCGCACGGAGACGACCGGCGCCCGGCACGGCGTGCCGCCGCACATCTTCTGGTTCCGCGGCTCGTACATCGTTTTCTACGCCACGTACGACTCGAAGGTGAACGCGCTGCGCGTCACGGCGGAGGGCGCGGTCATCGAGCGCGTGGCGCTGCCGTTCGACGCCGCCGGATTCGACGTCGCTACCGACGGCAACGAATTCGTGCTCGTCAATCCCGGCGCGAAGCTCCTTCGCCTCGGCGCGAGCCTCGAAGTGCTCGGCACCGTCGACATCCCCGCCGATCGCTACACGACGCTGGCGCGCGGCGTAGCCTTCGGCGACGGCCGCTTCATGATCGTGACGGTCCGGCATGTCACGGGTGTGTGGTCGCGCGTGTTCGAGAACGGCGTGCTCGGTGCCGAGGTGCTGGTGGGCGAGTCGCGGTCCGATGGGTCGGTGGCGCAGGTCGTGTGGACGGGTGCGACGTTCGTCTCCGCGTGGACGGAGTGCGCCAGTGGCGTCTATGACGACGACTGCGTGGGAATCTGGGCCGCGCTGACGCGCACCGGCGAGCCGGCCGGCGCGCTGCACGTCATCAGCTATCAGCAGAGCACGAACGACTATGACATCTCGCTGACCGCGCTCGACGCAGGCACGATCCTCGTCACGGCGAACGACGACGATGGCAACGAGATCGGCCGCAGGTATGCCGTGAACGGCGTCGCGGCGAGTGAGGACACGAAACTCGGGATCGCTCCGGCGGGCGCGTTCCTTACAGACGGCGGCGCGCTGATGGTGCTCGACGCGCGGCAGCGCATGGCCTGGATCGACGCGGCCGCGCGCGCGCCGTTTCCCGGGGAGATGGCACTCGCTCCGACGTTCCTCGCGCCTCCTGGCGAAACGCTGCGCGCTGCCGCCGCGTCGGCGACCGAGGCGGCGGTGCTGCACGGGTCGATCCTGAGCATCGTTGCGCATGACGGCACGCCGCTGCGCGACGTGCGCCTCGGCAACGACATCGCGGGCGGCGCGCTGGCCAGCGACGGCTGCGACTTCTTCGCGTTGCTCTCCGCCTGGCCGGGAACACTCTCTTTCTACGACTCGCGCACGGATACGAAGCGAGTGTTTCGGCAGCCGGCGTACAACCCGTTTCTGGTCTGGACGGGCACGGAGCTCCTTGCGGTCTGGAGCGAGGGTGATCGCCAATGGATGGCCAGCCTCGATCGCCAGGGTGCGTTGCTCGCGCCGCCGCGCGCGCTCGAGACGGGGACCGGCGTCAATCAGCTCGTGGCCGCACACGGACGCGTGCTACTGGCTCAGGCGACCTCGCGCGGGGTGGTCGTGCAGCTCTTCGACACGCACGGCCAATCCATCGGACCGCCCAATGAACTTCCGAACATGTGGACCTACGGGCACGCCGCGCTGGCGACGAACGGCGCCTTCGACGCGTTGGCTGCGCTCGACAGCAAGTCGTACGAGATGCTGGTCTCGTTCCGTCCCGCGAACGGCACGTTCATCGCCGCGCCCAACTGGGCGAAGCCGGCCACGGACGCTCGCGAGGCCGCGCTCGCGCCGGCCGCCGGCGCGGATGGATTCGTGATCGTGTACCGCATGGCGCGGCCGGTGCTCGACACGCTGAACATCGCGCTGCTCGACATGCAGGGGCACGCGACGGCGACAAGCTCTCTAATCATCGGCGACTACGGCCAGCCGATCCTCCTGGAGCTCGCGCCGGACAGGATTCTCCTCGTCTACCCGCGCAGCGCCGACGAGCCCCGCTACGCCGGCGCAACGCGCACGTTCGCGCGGCTTCTCACGTTCGAAGATGCAGACGCGGGCGCCGTGCGCGGAGGGCAGCGGCGATGATCGCTATGCGCCGAGCACCAGTGAGGAAGACCATCCGACCTGCGCTCCTGATCATCATCGTTTTCATCACCGGCGTTTTGACGGCGGGCGAGCGCGTCATCCGCGGCCCGGAAACCATCCTCGGTGACGCCGCGCGAACGCCGCTGCCCAACATCTATCCCTGGCTCTATCCGCGCCTGGCCACGGACGGCGACGAATTCCTCGTCGTGTGGAACGCGCGATCCGCGCTTTATGCGCAGCGTTTCGATCGCGAGGGACATCCGCTCACGCCGCTCCCGTTGCTGCTCGAGCGGGGGCCGGACTTCGCATCGTTCATGACGATCATCGGCGTCGTTCACGGCGGCGGCTTGTATTCGATTTTCTACAACGATCCCAGCGGGACGTCGGTCATTCGCGTGACGCACGACGGTGAGGTCGTGGACCGCCGCCTGCTGTTCGCGGAGAAGATGAGCGACGTCGCGCGGGTCGGCGGCGAGATTCTGCTTGGCGCCTCCAGGCGCATCGTGCGGATGCGCGACGACCTCTCCGTGATCGGCGAGGTCGCGGGCGGTGCGTCGCGCTTCATCGAGACGCCGCGCGGTGCTCTTGCGCTGCAGACCACGACGGCCGGGGTGATCGCGCGCTACCTCGACGGCTCGGATCCGGTGCCGCTCCCCGTGCAGTCGCTGGTCTGGAGCGGCACCGAGTTCGTCGGCCTCTCCGCAAACAGGGTGCTGCGGTTCGACGAGCAACTGCGGCCGATCGGTCCCGCGGACTCGCTTCCGCTGTGCTGCCAGATTCGCGATCTGGTCGTGATCGGCACGGATCGCGTCTTCGCGACTGCGGACGACGCCGCCACGGTGGGCGCCGTCATCGAGCGAGGCGTCGTCGTTCGCCAGCCGGTGCCGCTCGGCCAGACCGCCACCACCATCCGCACCGCCGACAACAGGCTCTTCTCCGTCGACCGCCGTCTGAATGCGCGCCTCTTCGACGAGTCGAACGGGAATCCGGTCGTGACGGGCCAGGTGCAAACCGCGGCGGACGAGTTGATCGCCGGCGGCCTGGCCACCGATCGTGAAGTGGCCATCGCCCGGCGACGCATCACCGGCGCCGACTCGGAAAGGAACGAGATCCTAGTCTCCATCTTCGATCCCGACGGCCGCCTCCTCCGCGAGGTCAGCCTCGGCACCGCGTGGCTGCCGACCGTGACGCTGGGACACGACGGCCGCGATTTCTATGCGCTCGTCAGCGAGATCGACGGAGCCGCGCGGCTGCAGAAAGTGGAGCAGGGCGCGGCCGCCATGCCGCTGCCCCTGCGCGTCGCGCCGTTCCTGGCCTGGAACGGCACCGCGTTCGTGATCGGTCAGAACGGGTTCACGGACTACACGGGGTCGTTTCAGCACCGCATTCGACTGTTGTGGCTCGACCGCAACGGGAAGCTCGAGCTGCCGCCATGTCTGAACTGGATCTTCTCGGGCGGCGACGACGCTCGCGCGTTCAACCCGGGGCCGGACATGACCCTCGTCGTCGGCGCCTTCGTTTATGCGTCCGTGCAGCGCTTCGGCGAGGGGTGTCCAACCGGACCGCCCGCCGATCGGATGGAGCATCTGCAGCTCGCGTCGAAGATCGCCTTGCAGGACGGACATTGGGCCGTCGTGCGCGGCGGCTACAACCAGGAAAGCATCGACGTCGCGGTGACCGACGACATCGAGTCCGGCCTCGGTCCGTGGCATCGCATCGCATCCACGCCGGAGGGCAACGACGACCCCGCCATCGCGCCGATCGACGGTCGGTGGGTGATTCTCTGGCGCCGCTACGGCGAGCTCCACGCCGCCGTCGCCGACGAGCGCGGACGACTGGCCGGATCGCAGGTCATCGCGCAGAACCTCCCCTACTTCGCCGACAACACGCCGCTGCTCCTGCCGCTGTCGCGCGAGCGCGTGCTTGCGGTCTACCGGCGTCCGTTCCACGAGCCGCCGTACGCGGGCGCGGTGCGCGTCGTCGTCGCGCCGCTCACGATCGAAGAGGCGTTTCGCCGGCGCTCGGTACACTAGGAGGATGAACAGAAACGCCGCTCTGCTGCGCCTTCTCAGTTTCCTCGTCCTCGTGCTGCTCGTTTTCGGCCGATCGATGGCAGCCGCTGAGACGCCGCCGGCGAAGGAGCAGAACGTGCGCGAGCTGCTCGTGGTCATGCGCGCGGGGGACACCGGGATGCAGGTCGTAGACGCCATGATCGCAACGCTGAAAGAGGCGTTGCCCTCGGCCCCGGCGGAATACTGGACCTCGTTGCGACAGAACATCAAAGCCGGCGATTTCGTCGAGATGCTCGTCCCCGTTTACGCGAAACATCTGGACGCCGCGGACATCAACGAGCTGATTCGCTTCTATCGCACGCCCACCGGGCAGCGGTTCCTCGACAGGCAGCCGGCCATTCTGCAGGACTCCCTGGTCATCGGGCAGAAGTGGGGCGAGCAGATCGCCCAGCGAGCTCTCGCGGATCTGAAGAAAAAGTGAGCACTTCTTCTTCAATACCGTGAGCCGCGACTTCGCCTGCTGGTTTTCCGGGGAGATCTTGATGACGTCTTCGTAGCAGGGGGGCACGCGACGGCGACAAGCTCTCCAATCACCGGCGACTACGGCCAGCCGATCCTCCTGGAGCTCGCGCCGGAGGGGATTCTCCTCGTCTACCCGCGCAGCGCCGACGAGCCGCGCGGCTTCTCACGTTCGAAGATGCAGACGCGGGCGCCGTGCGGGGAGGGCAGCGGCGATGATCGACGCCGCGCTCACGCGTCCTCGAGACCGGCGCGATAGACGTCATCCACCCGGACGACTGCACCAATCGACGCCAGCGGCACCTCGCCGCCGGCCACG
>DATLBM010000017.1:0-4097 GCA_035526885.1 Thermoanaerobaculia bacterium
TACTGCGTGACGATGGTGTCCTCGCCGGCCGGCTTGAACAGCGGCACGTAGTCCCACAGCGGGGTCTCGGCGATGACCACGCCCGCGGCGTGCATGCCGGCGTGGCGGGAGAGGCCTTCCAGCTTCTCCCCGATCTCGACGATCTTCCGGACTTCCTCGTCGTTCTTGATCGCCTCGGCCAGCTGCGGCGAGTCCTTCTTCGCGTCGGTGAGCGTGACGCCGGGACCGCCGGGGATCATCTTCGAGATCTTGTCGACGAAGCCGTATTGATGGCCGAGGACGCGGCCGACGTCGCGCACGACGGACTTGGCGGCCATCGTTCCGAACGTGATGATCTGTGCGACGTTCTCGTGGCCGTACTGCTGGCGCACGTACTCGATCACTTCGCCGCGCCGGTTCATGCAGAAGTCGAGATCGATGTCGGGCATCGAAATGCGCTCGGGATTGAGGAAGCGCTCGAAGAGGAGGTCGTAGTCGAGCGGATCGACGTTGGTGATCTCCAGTGCCCACGCCACCACGGAGCCGGCGGCGGAACCGCGGCCCGGACCGACGGGGATGCCGTGGTCCTTCGCGTATTTGATGAAGTCCCAGACCACGAGAAAGTAGCCGGGGAACTGCATGTTCTGGATGATCTCGATCTCGCGCTCGAGGCGGTCCCGGTACTCGGCCACTTCGTGCTTCTTCTTTTTCGCGGCGAAGAGGTGCGCCATCGGCTTGAGGCGCTTTTCCAGCCCCGCGCGCGAGACTCGCGCGAAGTGATCGGCGAGCGTGGAGCCCTGCGGCACAGGGAAATTCGGGAGGTGATAGCCCTTCACGTCGAGCGAGAGGTTGACGCGCTCGGCGATGCGCAGCGTGTTCTCGGCGGCCTGCGGATAGTCGGCGAAGACGCGGCGCATCTCGTCCGGACCCTTCACGTAGAAGTCGTCGGAGTAGAACTTCATGCGCTTTTCGTCGCCGAGGGTCTTGCCGGTGCCGATGCAGAGCAGGACTTCGTGGGCGAAGGCGTCCGACTTGTCGAGGTAGTGCGAGTCGTTGGTGCCGATCAGTTGCAGCCCGACTTCGTCGCCGAGCCTGGCCATCATCGGCACGATCTTCTGCTGATCGGGAATGCCGTGATCCTGAATCTCGAGAAAGAAGTTGTCCGGCCCGAGGATCTCGCGATACTGCAGCGCGGCGTCTTTGGCCTTCTGCCAGTTGCCCGCGGCCAGCGCCTGCGACACTTCGCCTTTCAGACAGGAGGAGAGGACGATCAGTCCCTCGCTGTGCTCCTTGAGCAGCTCTTTGTCGATGCGCGGCTTGTAGTAGAAGCCTTCCGTGTATCCCGCGCTGACCAGCTTCACGAGGTTCTTGTAGCCCGTGTCGTTCTGCGCGAGGACGATGAGATGGTTGTTCGCGCCGGCGTCCGGCTGCCCGTCCTCGACGCCTGCCTTGTCGAAGCGCGAGCCGTACGCGACGTACATCTCGCAGCCGATGATCGGCTTCACGCCCTCCTTCTTCATGGCGTTGTAGAACTCGACCGCGCCGAACATGTTGCCGTGATCGGTGATGGCGCACGCGGGCATGCCCTGCGTGGCCACGCGCTTGGCAAGGTCTTCGGGGCGCGAGGCGCCGTCGAGCAGGGAGTATTCGGTGTGGAGATGGAGGTGAACGAAGGACATACGGGCCGCCGGTCAGTGTGACGCACGCGCGCGCGGATTGGGCACAAGTGCTTGTGCAACCCTCGGGGGAAGGAAGGACGGTTCTACGATTGGTGGACCGGTCCTGCCTCCGTGTTACCTTGCGAAGCGCGATGACACCCGATCCGGCGCTCGATGCGGAGGTCCGTTCCCTCGTCGATGAATACCGGGAACGATGCCTCTGGTTCGTCCGCGCGGATTACTATCCATCTACCCCGGACGAGATCCTGCGCGTACTGCGCTGGATTCGCGCACGGGGAGACAGGGCAGCGTTTCTGCGCGCAGGAAAGATCGAGGAATGGCTCTCACGAACATCCAGCGGGACGTCTGCCGCCTCATAGCGAGGCAGCGGATTGCGTCGGGCGAGAGCTATGTCGCTGGTGGCGCTGCACTGAACACGATCCTCGACGCACCCCGGATTTCGCAGGATCTCGATCTCTTTCACGACACGGCCGCAGCCCTGGCAGCTACCTGGAACGCCGATCGTGCGGCGCTGTTCGATGCCGGTTACGAGATCGAGGTCGTTCGCGAACGGCCGGCGTTCGTCGAAGCGATCGTGCGGCGCGGGGCGGAGTTCGTGATCCTGCAGTGGACACACGACAGCGCGTTCCGTTTCTTTCCGCTCGTCGAACATCCGGAGCTCGGTCTCGCGCTGCATCCCGTCGACCTCGCAACGAACAAGTTGCTTGCGCTGGTCGGCCGCGTCGAGGCGCGTGATTGGGTGGACATCCTGCAATGCCACGCGGCGGTCCAGCCGCTCGGATACCTGGCGTGGGCGGCAACGGGCAAAGATCCGGGACTCGCTCCGGATGCCATTCTTCAGGAAGCTCGCCGGTCGGCGCGCTATTCGAAGGCCGAGATTGCCGCGCTCGTATTCAACGGGCCGGCTCCTGACGCAGCAGACCTATCCCGGCAGTGGCGTGCTGCCCTCGAGAGTGCCGCGGAAATCGTCTCGCTGCTGCCGTACGAGAGTGTCGGCCAGTGCGTCATGCGCGGCAGCGAATTGTTTCGCGGCGACAGCGTCGCTCTTTCCGAGGCGATAGCACGCCGTGAAATCCGCTTTCACGCCGGCTCGATTCGGGGAGCCTTTCCGCGGATCATCTGACCCGCGGCGGGTTGGCGTCACACCCACTCCGGCGCGATCGGGTCGGCGCCGAGCAGCCTCCGCATCAGCACGCGATACGCCGGCGCGCCGTGATCGCTGTTGGTGAAGATCACCAGCGCGGTGTTGGTCGATGGCTGCCACCACACGAAGTTCTTCACGCCCGGACCATCGCCCCAGTGGAACAGCGCGGGCGCGCCGAGGGAGGTGTCGACGCCCCAGCTCAAAGCCCAGGAGATCTGTGCGTTCACGCGGTTGCGCGCGGTGTACTCGTCGGGATGCGCGGCCTGGTCGGCGATCGATTGCGTCACGAAGCTGAAGTAGTCGCCGATCGTGGTCCAGAGCGAGCCCGCGGCGTTGGGGATCGCGGCGACGGGCATTGCAAACGACTTCGCCTTCTGCGCGATGTCGATGTACTGGTCGTACGTGACGGCGTCCATCGTGGTGCCGGCCTTCTCGATCAGCGCGTGGCTGCCCTTCACGTAGAACGCGGCCGAGCGCTCGAGCAGCCGGCCCTGCGTGTCGTGTCCTGCGACCGCCTTCGTTTCGACGTCCGGGGTCCACGTGAACGTGCTGCTGGTCATGCCGAGCGATGGCAGCAGCACGGTGTTCAGAAAGCCGCCCAGGGGCCTCCCGACGAGCTTCTCCACGACGCGCTGCAGGAGGACGTAGCCCTCGCCCGAATACTGCCAGCGCGTGCCCGGCGGAAACGCGGACGCGAGCTGCGCGCCGGCCTCGAAGCGCCAGTTCGGGAGGCCGGTGCCGTGGGAGAGCACGTGCCCGGTCGTGATCGTCGCGGCGTCGCCGGTCAGGCCGAGGGGTGCGTAATCCTGGAGGGGCTTATGCCATTCGAGACGGCCGCTGCGCACGAGCTCACGCACGGCCATCGTGAACACCGGCTTGGTGAGCGAGGCTGCGGAGAACATCGTCGTGGGCAGAACCGGGTCGGGCTTGCCGACCTCCCGTACGCCGGCCACGTGCAGAAACGGCCGCCCTTGAATCGTTCCTTGCGCGGCGAGACCGGGCGTGCGCAGCACTTCGAGGAGCGTCGCGAGATCGAGCGGCGTCTCCGCATCGGGCACCGGCGCGACGTGCGCACAGGAAAGCGCCGACGCACCCACGGCGGCGGCGGACGCGTGGAGAAACGATCGGCGATTCATGAGAGGACGAGTGTAGGGCGCGCATCACGGGGCGATCGTCACGCTCCAGTGACGCTGCTCACCGCTATCATGCCGCACGATGTTGAGCATTCTCGCGTCCATCGCCATCGGTGTCGTGGCTGCGCTGCACATCGCCTTTTTCATCCTGGAGTCGTTTCT
>DATLBM010000018.1:0-7652 GCA_035526885.1 Thermoanaerobaculia bacterium
CGCCCAGGGCTTCGAGGACGGAGGCGCTCCGCCAGCGATCGCCGAGCTCCCAGTGCAATTGCAGCGAATCCTGCAAAATCGCACGGGCGCGATCGAGCTCGCCGCGTCCGCGGAGCACGTAGCCGAGGAGATTGAGCGACCAGGCCACGCCTTCCTTGAACCCGCCGGCGCGCGACCAGGACAAGCACTCCTCCAGCCGCAGCTCCGCGCGATCGAGATCGCCCGCGTACAGCGACGCCGCGGCCAGATTCAGCAGCGACCACGTGGTGCCTTCGATGCCGCGCCGTTCGCGGAAGAGCTGCAGCGTTCCTTCGCACAACTCGAACGTGCGTGCCACGTCGCCCTTCAGCCACGACGCGAAGCCGATGTAATTCAGCGCGCGCCCGACGTTCGCGCGGTCTTCCAGCTCGAGCCAGAGCGTGTGCGAGAGCTGGTGCAGATCGATGGCGTGCTCGTAGTCGCCGCGCTCGCGCGCGATCCCGCCGCGGAACTGCAGCGCGTGGGCGAGACTCATCGGGTCGCCGTGGTGCCTGGCCAGCTCGATGGACGACTCCAGCATCTCCACGGCGCGGTCGTAGTCGCACTGCAAAAACGCCAGCGCTCCGGCGCCGGTGAGTGCCTTCGCGCGCACGGGCACGTCCTCGCCATCCGCGACACCGAGGATCGTCTCCAGCGCGCGCCGCCCCTCGGCATACTGGCCGCGCACGTACCAGAACCACCACAGCGCGGCGCCGAGGCGGAGCGCGAGCTCGGCGTCGCCGGCGGAGGTGGCCCATTCGATGGCGGTGCGGAAGTTGTCCCCATCCTCCGCCAGCCGCTCCAGCTCCAGCTCGTACTCCTCGGCGATCGACGCCATGAGCTGCGAGTGTGCGGAGCGCACGTCGCGATCGCGATGCTGTTCCGCGAGCGCTTCCAGTCCGTACTCGCGGATCGTATTCAGCATCACGAAGCGCGGGCGCTCGTCGCGCGATGCGGGATCGCGCCGGAGGAAGGCCTTATCCATCAATGATGTGATGCCGTCCAGGACGTCGTCGCCGGTGAGGCGTTCCGCCAGACCGAGCGTGAAGCCGCCGCGAAAGACGCTCAGCGTCGCGAACAGCGTCTGCTCCGCCGGATCGAGCAACTGATAGCCCCATGAGATCGCGGCGCGCATCGTCTGCTGCCGTTCGGGCAGATCGCGCGAGCCGCCGGAGAGCAGCTTCAGGCGATTCTCGACGCGGCTCAGCATGGCCTGCGGCGGGAGCACTTTCACACGCGCGGCGGCGAGCTCGATGGCCAGCGGCAAGCCGTCCAGGCGTACGCAGATTTCCGCGATCGCGCGCGCGTTGTCCGCGGTCAGCAGAAAGTCGCTCTTCACCGCGGTGGCGCGGTCGACGAACAACGCCACCGAGGGATACGCGCCCAGCGCTTCCGGCGTCAGCGGCAGATTCAGCGGCGGCGTGACCAGCGGCGGCAACGCGTATTCACGCTCGCCGGCGACTCGCAGCGGCGAGCGGCTCGTGACCAATGCTTTCACGCGCGGCGCGTTGGCGAGCAGTTGTCCGATGAGCGGCGAGGCGTCGAGCACCTGCTCGAAGTTGTCGAGGATGAGCAGCATCGCCCTGTCGCGAATCGCATTGGCGACCGTCTCCAGGAGCGGCGCGCCGCCCTCGGCGATGCTCAACACCGCCGCGATCTCCGAAACGACCAGGCGCGCGTCGCGCAGCGGCGCGAGCGAGATCCACCACACGCCGTCCTCCATCTCCGGGAGCAGCGTCGCGCCGGCGTCCAGGCCGAGGCGCGTCTTGCCCGTGCCGCCGGGACCGGTGAGCGTGACCATGCGCACGTCGTCGCGGCGCAGGAGGGAGAGCACGTCGTCGCGTTCGGCGTCGCGGCCGACCATCGGCGTGAGCTTGTGCGGAAGATTCGTGGCGTGCGGCTCGCTGATCGCGAACTGCTCCGTCGTGGCCACGCGCGACTCCGGCGAGCCCGCCACGCCCGCGGCGTCGTTCGTCAGCTCGTTCTGCAGTCCGCGCAGATCGAGGAGCACTTCGTCCGCGCTCTGGTAACGCCTGGTGCGGTCTTTCGTCAGCGCACGCAGGACGATGCTCGCGAGTTGCGGCGGCGCGGGGGTGCCGTCGCGGCGCTCCATCGACACCGGCTCGCTGCGCAGGATGGCCGCGGCGACATCCGAGGAGCTCTCGCCGTCGAACGGCAGGCGTCCGGCGATCAGCTCGTACAGCAGAACGCCCATGCTCCAGATGTCGCTCCGCGAGTCGAGCACCTTGCCGCGCAACTGCTCGGGCGACATGTAGAAGACCGTGCCGCGCACCATGTGCGGATCGGTCTTGTGCAGATCGGGCTCCGCGTCGACGGCGCGCGCCAGACCGAAGTCGAGCAGCTTCACGTAGCCGTCGCGGCGCAGCATGATGTTGTCCGGCGTGATGTCGCGATGCACCAGCCCCGCCGCCTCGGCCGCACTCAACGCGGACGCGATCTGGATGCCGATGTCCACGACCTCGCGCAGCGGCGCCTCGCTGCGGCTCATGCGCTGCCGCAGAGTCACGCCGTCGACATACTCCGTGGCGATGAAGCGCTCCTCGCCCAGCTGGCCGATGTCGTAGACCGTGAGGATGTTCGGATGATTGAGCGCCGACGCGGCCCGGGCCTCGTGCTCGAGGCGCTTGCGCAGGTCTTCGTCGGCGCGCACGGCGTCGCCGAGGACTTTCAGCGCCACGGGACGCTGCAGCTCGGGATCGTGCGCCAGGTAGACCTCGCCCATGCCGCCGGCTCCGATGAGCGAGCGAATCTCGTAGCGACCGAGCCGGGAGCCGGGGGCGAGCATGCGGAAGCGGTGATTGTATGCAGTTCTGTGACTTGCATACTGACCCGAAATTCTGATCGAATGACCGCTCGTTCAGTGATCTGACCATGAGGTCCAAGGAAGAAGTCGTTCAGGAGTTTCGCGTCCAGTCCATCCAGGACGCCACCATGCGCGTCATCGGGCGCAAAGGCATGTCCGCGGCCACCATCCAGGAGATCGCCGACGAGGCCGGCGTGGCCAAGGGCACGATCTATCTGTACTTCCGCGATCGCGAGGAGCTCGTCGAGAAAACCTTCGAGCGCGCCATGTCGCAGTTGCTGGAGAAGATCGACGAGGCCATCGCCGCGAACAGCGACTTCGAGCACAAGGTGCGGGCCATCATGGCCGCGAAGCTGGCCTTCTTCACCGCCAATCGCGAATTCTTCCGCCTGTATCTCTCGCTGCGCATGCCCGAGGGGAATGCGCAGGAGCAGCGGCGGCAGAAGCAGCGGTGCCAGCCGCGGTATCACACGCGCACGCAGCAATTTGCGGACATCCTGAAGGAAGCCATGGACCGCGGCGAGATCCGCCGCGCCGATCCCTACAGGCTGGCCATTTTCATCATCGAGGGAAGTACTGCCATCATTCTGGAACGCCTCAGCGAGTCGTCGTCGCCGGACGAACAGGCCGACGTCGACTTCATGACCAGCTTCATTCTGGACGGGGTAAGGAAACGGAGTCGGAGTTGAAACGAAGCTTTCTGGTAGTGCTCATCGCGGCCTTCGCGATGAGTCTCGGCGCGCAGACGCGCCTCACGTTCGACAGTGCATTGCAGCGGGCCGTGGAAGTGAACAACGTCGTCGAGCGCACGCGCGAAGACGTGGGCATCGCCGCCGCCGCGCGCGATCAGTTGCTGTCCGCGGTCATGCCGCGCATCACGCTGAACGGCGATCTCACGCGCAACAGCATCGAGCAGCGGTTCGGCGAAGGCGACGACGCCATCGCCATCCTCCCGCGCAACGACTGGGCGTACCGCATCACGCTGGAGCAGCCGATCTACGCCGGCCGCCGCGAGCTGCGCGCGTACTCGCAGGCCAAGCTCAATGTCGAGAACGCGCGCGTCGGCGTGCGCGGCTCCGAGGATGCGGCGCTCTTGCGCGTGGCCTCGAGCTACATGGCGGTCGTGAACGCCGATCGCCGCGTCGACGTCGAGCAGAAGAACATCGAGCTCGCCGACCGCCGCCTGAAACAGGCCCAGGCCTTCTACGAGGCGGGCGAGGTGACGAAGGTCGACGTGTTTCGCGCCCAGACCGCGCGCAAGGCCGCTCAGCGACTGCTCGCCGCGGCCGTCCAGCAGCGCGAGCACGCCGTGGCGGGCCTGCGCACGGATCTCGATCTCGACGGCGCCATCGAAGTGACGCCGCCGGATCGCAACCTTCCGCCGCTCCCGGACGAGTCGACGCTCGTCGCGCACGCGGAAGCCTCGCGCGCGGACGTCGACGTCGCCGAGAACAACGTGCAGATCGCCAAGCTCGAAGTGGCCAAGCAGCGCGGTTTCTGGCTGCCCACGGTCCGCTTCGACGGCGGTTTCATTCAGCAGAAAACGCCGTTCCCCGCGAACGAATACGCGTACGGCGCGCTCCGCTTCACCGTCCCGATCTTCCAGTCGGGCGAGGTGACCGCGCGCGTGTCCGGCGCGAAGAGCCAGGAGCACCAGGCGGAGATCGCCCTCGACGAGGCCAAGGTCAACGCCCGCGAAGACGTGCGCCGCGCGCTGGCCGATCTCCGTTCCGCGGAGACGGGACTGCAGCTGGCGAAGGAACAGCTCGAGTCCGCGCAGGCGGAGTACGAGCAGGCCTTCGAGCTCTATCGCGCACAGGAAGCCACGTCGCTGGACGTGGCCGCATCCGAACAATCCCTGGCCGACGCGCGCCGCGCCGTGGCCGAAGAGACTCTCAATCGCGATCTCGCCGAGCTGCGCGTGTGGTTCGCCGCGGGAGACATCAAGCAAGCCGTTGGAGTGATGAATAAATGAAGCGCTTTCTGATTGTTTTTTCCCTGGCCGCCCTTTCGCTGACGCTGGTTTCGTGCGGCGGCGAGGAGTCGAAGGCCGAGACCACCAGCACCACCGCCACGACGTCGGCGGAAATCCCTGCGCTGCCGCAGGACGTGCAGGCCATCAGCACCGGCATCACCGCCTCGACGGAAACCGTCGCCGCGGCCGACTCGCCCGGCGCATCGAACGTCTACTCGGCCACGGGCGAGTTCGTCTCGCCGGTGCGCTCCGAGCTCTCCGCGCGCATGCCCGGCCGCGTGGCCCGGCTGTACGTCGATGAAGGCTCTCGCGTCTCGCGCGGACAGGCCGTGCTGCTCCTGGAGACGCAGTACTCGCGTCTGAATCTGCAGGCCGCGGAAGCCGAAGTGGCGCGCGCGAAAGCGGCACGCGACGAAGCCGCGCGCGACCTGGAGCGCAAGAAAGGCCTCAGCGCGAAGGACTCCATTCCGCGCGCGACGCTCGACCGCTCGCAGGCCGTCTACGAACAGGCCAGCGCCGGCCTCGCGTCCGCGAGCGCGCAGGCTTCGCTGCTGCGCCAGCAGATCTCCGACGCCACGCTGCGCTCTCCCGTCGAAGGCATCATCGCCGAGAAGCGCACCGACGTCGGCGCCCGCCTCGGCGAAGGCGGCGTGGCCTTCGTGGTCGTGCAGCTCTCGCCGCTCAAGCTGCGCTTCTCCGTCCCCGAGCGTTTCCTCAGCCGCATCAACAAAGGCGACCGCGTCACCGCCACCGTCGACCCGTATCCGAACGAGAAGTTCGAAGGCGTGGTGAAGACGGTGGGCGGCGTCATCGATCCGAAGACGCGCACGATGTTCGCCGAGGCCGAGTTCCCGAATCGCGACGGGCGCCTGCGGCCGGGACTGTTCGCGAGGGTGGAAACGAAGTTGGATTGATGTTGCTGGTTGCTGGTTCCTGGTTGCCGGTGCAGGCTCGCGAAACGGATGCATCTCGCGAGACCGCACCGGCAACCAGCAACACGGCAACCGGCAACAGTTCGTAACGGAGAGCTGCCCTCATGCAAAAACTAGCTGAAATCTGCGTGCGCCGTCCCGTCTTCGCCACGGTCATCATCCTGGCCCTGGTCGTGGTCGGCGCGTTCTCGTACGGAAAGCTCGGCGTCGATCGCTTTCCGAACGTCGAGTTCCCGTTCATCATCGTCACGACCGTGCTGCCCGGCGCGGCGCCGGAAGAGGTCGAGACCGAGGTCACGGACAAGATCGAGGAATCGGTCAACACCATCAGCGGCATCGATGAGCTGACGTCGTTCTCGTCCGAGAACGTGTCCGTGGTCATGATCTCGTTCAACCTGGAGAAGAATCGCGACGTGGCCGCGCAGGAAGTGCGCGACAAGGTCTCCACCGTCCTCGGCGATCTGCCCACCGACGCGGAGAGTCCCATCGTGCAGACGTTCGATCCGGGCGCGATTCCGGTCGTCACGATCGCCGTCTCGGGTCCGGGCTCGCAGCGCGACATCTCGGAGTACGTGGACAAGAACCTGCGCCGCCGCCTGGAAACGGTGTACGGCGTCGGCCAGGTGCTCGTGATCGGCGCGCGTCCGCGGCAGGTCAACGTCATCGTCGACAACGCCAAGCTCACCGCGCAGGGACTCACGGCCGCGCAGGTCGTGGGCGCGCTGCAGTCGCAGAACATTCAGATCCCGGGCGGCAAGGTCGAGCAGGGCGTGCGCGATCTCACGCTGCGCACGTACGGCCGCGTCGGATCGCCGCAGGACTTCGGCGACATTCCGCTGACGACCTCCAACGGCACGACGGTGCGCGTCCGCGACGTGGCGCGCATCGAGGACAGCATGGCCGAGGTCGAGTCGGCGGCGCGCGTGGCGGGCAAGTCGGCGGTCGTGGTGATGATCCGCAAACAGTCCGGCACGAACGCCATCCAGGTCGTCGAGGGCATCAAGGAACGCGTGCAGGAAGTGCTGCCCACACTGCCGAAGGGCTACAAGCTGGACGTGATCCGCGATCAGTCGGAGTTCGTGCTGGCCGCCGTCGGAGCCGTGAAAGAGCACCTCATTCTCGGTTCCATCTTCGCCGCGCTCGTGGTCTGGCTGTTCCTCTCCAGCCCGCGCTTCTGGCAGGTGCTGCTGATGATCGCCGGCACGATGACCTTCTACATGCTGCTGTGGGGCCACAGCCTGCACATCCCGCGCGGGATCGCGGTGCCGATCGCCATTGCCATCGCCGGAGCGATGATCTGGTACTTCTCCCGGAAATCGAGGCCGACGCTGATCGCGGCGGTGGCCATTCCCAGCTCGCTCATCGCCACGTTCGCGGCCATGCAGTACATGGGCTTCACGCTGAACGTCA
The DNA here is from genome assembly GCA_035526885.1 of Thermoanaerobaculia bacterium. Taxonomy (GTDB): domain Bacteria; phylum Acidobacteriota; class Thermoanaerobaculia; order Gp7-AA8; family Gp7-AA8; genus QHVT01. Next base: position 7,160 of record DATLBM010000018.1, read on the forward strand.
TCACGCTGCTGGCGCTGACGCTGGCCGTGGGCATCGTCATCGACGACGCGGTGGTCGTGCTCGAGAACATCTTCCGGCACATGGAAGAGAAGGGTCTGACGCCGGCGGAAGCGGCGGTGTCGGGCACGAAGGAAGTCGGCCTGGCGGTCATGGCCACGTCGATGTCCCTGATCATCGTCTTCCTGCCGGTGGCGTTCATGGCCGGCATCGTCGGACGCTTCATGTACTCGTTCGGCGTGACCATGGCCTTCGCCATCGCCGTGTCGCTGCTGGTGTCGTTCACGCTCACGCCGATGATGGCCGCGCGCTACCTGCGCCGCGAAGACCTGCAGCACGAGGGCACGCGCTCGAAGGGTTTCTACTCGGTCATCGAGCGCGCCTACATGGTCATGCTGGACTGGTCGATGGCGCACCGCTGGGTGATCATCCTGCTGATGCTCGTGGTCCTGTTCTCGACGGGGCCGCTGTTCAAGGTCGTCGACAAGACCTTCCT
>DATLBM010000019.1:0-3263 GCA_035526885.1 Thermoanaerobaculia bacterium
GGATGACACTCATTTCCGCTACCATCGCTCGCGAATGTCGTCCAACCTGCTCGTCGTCGATCTCGGCAACACGAACATCGTCCTCGGCGTCTACCGCGACGATGAGCTGGTCAACTCCTGGCGGCTGGCCACTGCGCGCGAGCGCACCGCCGACGAGTACGGCATCCTCGCGCGCCAGCTCGTCGGCGACTCGCTGCACGCGCAGCTCGAAGGCGCGATCGTGGCCTCCGTCGTCCCGCCGCTCAACGGCGCGATGATGTTCATGGTGCAGAAGTACTTCGGCGTCGATCCGATGTTCGTCGAGCCTGGTGTGAAAACCGGTATCGCCATTCACGTCGACAACCCGCTCGAAGTGGGCGCGGACCGCATCGTCAACTGCGCCGCCGCGCATCACGCGTACGGCGGCCCGACCGTGATCGTCGACTTCGGCACCGCTACGACCTTCGACGTCGTCACGGCGAACGCGGAGTTCGTTGGCGGCGTGATCGCGCCGGGACTGAACATCTCGGCCGAGGCGCTGTTCGCGCGGGCGGCGCGACTGCCGCGCGTGGATGTGAAACGGCCCGATCACGTCATCGGCACGAACACCGTCGTGAACATGCAGTCCGGCATCTACTTCGGTTACCTCGGACTGGTCGACGGCATCCTCGCGCGCATCAAGCGCGAAGTGCCCGGCGTCAAACACGTCATCGCCACCGGCGGCCTGGCCTCGCAGTTCGCGGACGACAGTGAGCACATCCAGATCGTCGACACCGAGCTCACGCTGAAAGGCCTGAAGATCATCTACGACCGCAACCGCGTGTCGAAGGGAACGGCGCGGAGGACGCGCAAGTGAGACGCGCCGCGCAGGCCGCGGCGGTCCTCCTCCTCGCTGCGAGCGTTCACGCGGGCGGCAGCGTCACCGCGAAGAAAGCGGCGCTCTCCACCGATCATCCACTGGCCACGAAAGCCGGCTTGGCCGTGCTGCAGCGCGGGGGCAACGCGGCCGATGCCGCGGTCACCGTCGCGCTGGCGCTGAGCGTTCTGCGTCCGCAGTCCGCGGGAATCGGCGGCGGCGGATTCGCGGCCTACTACGACGCCGAAACGCACGGCGTGTGGACGCTCGATTTTCGCGAGACTGCGCCGCGCCTGATCACGAAAGACGCGAAGAGCGGCGCCGCGGCGGCGGGAGTCCCGGGCTTGCTGGCGGGACTGAATGCGCTGCACGAGCGCTTCGGCTCGCGCGCGTGGAAAGAGCTCGCCGAGCCCGCGGTGCTGCTGGCGAAAGAGGGACCGCGCGACGACGCCGAGCTCGCGGCCGACATCGCGCGCGCAAAGCAGACGCGCAAGCTCGAGTTGCCCGCCAAGCTCCCCACGCCCGAGCTCGCGGTCACCATGCAGCGGATCGCCGAGCACGGCCCGCGCGATTTCTACGAAGGCGAGCTGGCGAAGAAGATCGTCGGCGCGGGCGGCATCATCGGCTACCGCGATCTCGCCGAGTACAAGCCCGTGTGGCGCGCGCCGCTCAAGCTCGTGTACGGCGATTTCGAGATCTACAGCGTGCCGCCGCCGTCGGGCGGAGGACTGGTCATCGGCGAGACGCTGAACATTTTGGCCGGCGACGATCTGCGCCGCAGCGGATTTCAGACGCCGCAGTCGCTCTACCTTCTGCTCGAGGCGCAGCGCCGCGCGTACATCGATCGCCATCGCTACGTCGCCGATCCGGCCAGCGTGCGCATTCCGTATCGCGAATTGCTCTCGCGACAGCGCGGGCAGCAGTGGCGCGGCACGATCGGCGAGCGCGTCGTGGCCACGAACAGTCTCACCGAGCCGCACGCGCTCGTGGCCGAAGGCGAGCACACGACGCATTTCACCATCGCCGACGCCCGCGGCAACGTCGTGGCGCTGACCACATCCCTCGGCGACGACTTCGGCAGCGGCGTGCTCGTGCCGTCGCTGGGCATCTTCCTCAACTCAGCGAACTCCGACTTCACGACGACGCCGAACGACGCGGCGCCCGGCAAACGCCCTGCGTCATCGCTCGCACCGACGATCATCCTCCGCGACGGCCGTCCGTTTCTCGCCATCGGCACTTCCGGAGGAACGGCCATTCCGACAACCATCCTGCAGGTCTTCCTGAACGTGGCCGTCTACGGCAAGTCGCTCGTCGATGCCGTGGCCGCGCCGCGATGGCATCACGCCGCGACGCCCGACGAAATGCTCGCCGAGCGCGTGCGCGCGCCGCAGAAGACCATCGATGCGCTGAATGCGCGAGGCCACGCCGTCGCGCTGCGCGATGCCATCGGTGACGTGCACGCGATTCTGTTCGAGAATGCGCGTCTCATCGCCGTCGCCGATCCTCGACGCGGCGGCGCCGCAGGAGGCTACTGACGTGAACCTGAAGACCGAAGCGGCGCGCGCCGCGCTCGACGAAGTCCGCTCCGGCATGTCCCTGGGCCTGGGCACCGGCTCCACTGCCTTCGAGTTCGTCCGCCTCCTCGGCGAAGCGCTCCGCAACGGCACGCTCCGCGACATCCGCTGCACCACGACGTCCGAGAAAACCGAGCAGCAGGCGCGCGGGGAGAACATCCCCCTGTTTCCGCTCGCGGAGATCGCGCCGCTGCAACTGGCCGTGGACGGCGCGGATGAAATCGACGCGCGGCTGCGATTGATCAAAGGCCGCGGCGGCGCGCTGCTCCGCGAGAAGATCGTCGAGCAGCAGGCCGGGCGCTTCATCGTCATCGCCGACGAATCGAAGATCGTCGAACGCCTCGGCACCGGCACACTGCCTGTCGAAGTCACGCCGTTTGCTCTGGAAGTGCTCACGCGCCGCTTCACGGACATGGGCCTCGCGCCCACGCTGCGCATGCTCGACGGCAAAGTGCGCGTCACGGACGAAGGCAATCGCATCCTCGACGTGCGCGTGCCCGCGAGCGAAGACATCGAAGATGTGGTGAATCGCGTGCGCGCGCTGGCGGGCGTCGTCGAGACGGGCTACTTTCCGAACGAGGCCACGGAGGCGATCATCGCGGGTGAGAAAGGCGTTCGCAGGCTCACCCGGTGACGTGAGGTCGCGCGGTGGAAGGTCCTTCGACTGCGCTGCGCTTCGCTCAGGATGACACACGCGCCGCGCTCCGCAGGTGTCATCCCGAGCCGCGAAGACGGTCGAGGGACCTTCCAGCATGCCACGGAGCTGTGGAAGGTCCTTCGACTGCGCTGCGCTTCGCTCAGGATGACACACGCGCCGCGCTCCGCAGGTGTCATCCCGAGCCGCGAAGACGGTC
>DATLBM010000020.1:0-3039 GCA_035526885.1 Thermoanaerobaculia bacterium
CGCCACGACGACCGCCTCTGGATCGCCCTCGGCGACGTCGCCGGCAAAGGCCTTCCCGCCGCGATCGTGATGGCGATGATCCAGGAAGAGCTGGAGGAGCGCATCGCGTCATGCGCGTCGGCGGAGTGCGATCCCGCACGCACGGCCGCGCGACTGCACGAGTTCCTCACGCCGCTGCTGCCGCGCAATCGCTTCGCCACGGCGGTCATCGCGTGGCTGCGCGACGACGGCTTTCTCACGATCGCCAACGCGGGACACTGCCCGCCGCTGATCCTCCGCGCCGGCGGCGCGATCGAAGAGATCGGCTCCACCGGTCCGGTCCTCGGCGTCCTCCCCAATCCGGCCTGGCATTCGGTGTCCGCGGAGCTCGAAGCGGGAGACACGCTGGTGCTCTACAGCGATGGCGTGACCGAGGCGCTGCTCGAAGGTTGTGAGCTGGGCGTTGCGGGGCTGCGCGACCTGCTCGCCTCCGGCGTGACGCCGGAGGCGGTGCTCGAGAAGCTCGCCACCAACGATGATGTGACCATGGTGGTGGTGCGGTCATAGGACCTGTGGGACTCATACGACCTATAGGTCCTATAGGTCGTATAGGTCCTATTCACGCACAGTTACGCGCACTTCGTCCGAGTTAGCTCTCACGTCCGGCACATAAAACGCCTGTCCCAGCAGCGGCAGCGCGTGGAAGGTGCCCGGCACTTCCGCGCGCAGCTCATAGCGAATCTCCCACGTGCCCTGATCGAGGTGGTCGACGAACATCGCCACCTTGCGGTCGCGCAGTTCCTGATACACGCCCACGCTGTTGCGCGCCGACGTGGCCACGAGCGAGTAGCCGCTCTGCAGCGACACGGCCTCGAAGCCGCCCGGCTTCAGATCCTCGAACAGCAGATAGTCGTAGTCGTTCTTCACCTCCACGGTGACCAGCACTTCCACGCGCTCGCCGCTGGCGACGGAGTCGTTGTCGCGCAGCGGCACGCGGTCGTACTGCACGCCCTTGAGCAGCGTCGGACGCGGCGCCAGGCGGAAGTACTCGCGCTTGACGAACATCTCGTTCCCGGCGCGCTTGACCGGCTCCTCCAGCGACACGAACCGCGCCTCGGCGGCAAAGTACAGAGGCGACTTGCCGGACGTGCGTCGGATGCGGATCTCCTGCGTCGCGTCGTCGAGGATCGATGGATCGACGGAGAAGCGGCTCGGCGCGTTGAGCACGTCTTTCGCGGAGAGCGTTTTCGTGGCGATGACTTTGCCGTTGACGGTCACTTCGTACGACACGTCTCCGGCCAGCTCGCCGCTCTTCTGCAGGTAGTCGTTCATGGCCAGCAGCGCGATGGCGGTGTCGCGCGTGTTGTTCCAGCGCGTGCCGCGGCGGTTCTTCACCAGCCAGTTCATGATCGGCTCGACCAGTTTGTTCTGCGGGTCGATGTTGACGAAGGCCTGCAGCGCGAAGGACGTCGTCTCCACCGGCGACTCGTACCAGCGCCACCAGAAGCGGTTCGTCACTCCCCAGTGCGCGGTCTGCATCGACTCGGCGGTGTCGCCGCTTTTATCGATCTGCACGCCGTCTTCGAGATTGCGCAGCAGCACGCGCGCGCGCTCGGCGTCGCCCCAGCGATGCGCGGTCAGCGCGAGCAGCGCACGCGAGTACGGCGTCAGCTTCTCGCGATTCTTGTACACGCTCTCGAATGCATCGCGAGCCTGCACCCGCGCCTCGGAACGCCACGCAGACAAAGCGTGAAGCATCCAGGCCTGACTGTTGATGTCCGACTTGTGCTCGACCAGTTGCGTCGTGAGCCACGCGGCCGCGCGGTCGACGCGAGACGAATCGATCTTCAGTCCCGCATCGCGTGCGATCGAGAATCCCCACACCACGTACGCGGTCATCCACGCGTCGTCCGAGCCTTCCTTCCACCAGCCCCACGCGCCGTCGTCGTGTTGCATGTCGTACAGGCGCGCGATGCCGGCCGCGGTGACCGCATCGAGGTCCTTGCCGGCGATCTTCGCGCGGCCGAGGCCGAGCTTCTCGACGGTGCGGGCGACGATGGCGGCGGGGAGGAAGCGGCTCATCGTCTGCTCCGTGCAGCCGTACGGGAACTCGATGAGGTACGGCAGCGCGTCGAGCATCGTCACGGCGATGGACGGCGAGACCTGCACGGTGAGATCAGTGGCGCGGCGCTCGCGCGGCAGATCGAGCTTGATCAGGGCCTCGTCGCCGCGCACCTTGCCCGACTGCGCGATCAGCTTGTCGATGCCGTGCTCGTAGACGACGAAGTCGCGCTCCATGGCGTCGCCGTACTTTTCGCCGCGCGCGGTGACGCGCAGGTTTGCGGTGCCGGGCGTTTCGGCGGTGACGGTCCAGTCGGCGCGCGCCTCGGCGTGCGGTTTGATTTGGACAGGCACGACTGCCTGTCCTCCACTGAGGCCTTTCGCTTCGAGCGATGCGTTGACGCTCAGCGTTTCGTCGGTGTTGTTGTTCATGACCGCCGAAATGACCACGCGATCGCCGGCCACGAAGAATCGCGGACCCTGCAGGCGCACCAGCAGCGGCATGGACGTGCGCGCGGTCGATGAGGACATGCCGAACTGCGCGCCAGTCGTCGCCGCCCGCGCCGTGGCCCGCCACGTCGTCAGCGCCTCGGGGAACTTGACCTTGACGCTGGCTTTGCCGCTGGCGTCCGTGACGATGTCCGGCTTCCAGAACGCGGTGGAGCGGAAGTCGCTGCGCACGGTCACTTCGATGCCTTGCGGCGCGGCGGCCTGCGCGGTGACTTCGGCCGGCGGCGCCATGGGCGGCGGCGGGGGCGGCGCCGGCATGTTCCCAACCTTCGCCATCCGACTCGCGGGCGCAGACTCCTGCATCGCGTCGTATGCAAACGCACCGTCGGCGCGCAGTCGTCTGCCGTCGCGCAAGCTCTCGTCCTCTTCCTTCGCCTCTTCTTCCTTCTTTTCCTCCAGCTTCACGTACTGCTGCGATTGCAGTCCCGCCGACGCCACGACCGGATTGTTGCGCGTGTCGCCGTAGAAAAACGCGCGCGGATCGCCGGA
>DATLBM010000021.1:0-2202 GCA_035526885.1 Thermoanaerobaculia bacterium
GATCGCATCGTCGTCCTTCGGATTCTCCGTTCCGTCTTCGAAACGCGTCAGGTCTCTGTTGCTGCGATAGACGAACGTGTCGTTGGAGTCGACGAGCACGAAGGCGTCGGAGAGGAACTCGCGGATTTCCTGCGTGAGGTCGAAGACGACGCCGCGATCCGCGCCGCGCAGCAGGAAGCAGAGCGCCTCCTGCGTCGACGGGATGCTCACCGCCGCGCCGGACATCGCCGGAAACGTGCGCAGCCCTTCGATGCGCTTGCCGAGGGCGAGGATCGCCGGCTCGCCGATGCCGATCACGCCGCACTCCGTAGTGATGCCGTCGCGCAGCTTTTCGAGCGCCGCCGCGACGTCGCCCTCGGGCGCGATGCGAAACAGCAGCGTGCGTCCGACGGCGGTGCAGGGCGCGAGGATCGTGGGCTGGAAAGGTAGCTTCATCCGGGAGCGGGATTATACGGACAGCAGCGCGTCGAAGCGCGAATCGCCGCGCAGCGCATCGAAGCGCGGCTCGGTGCGGAGATAGACGAGCCAGCCTGAACGGGCCTCCACCGCACGCTCCAGCCAGTCGATTGCGCGGTCGAGCTCGCCCAGCGCGACGTGCACCGTCGCGAAGTGCACCGCCGACACGTCGCGCGTCAGCGAGAGCTCAGCGAGCTCATCGAGGCGCGTGCGCGAACGTTCCAGCGCGCCGAGGGCGGCGACGACGTGCGGCTCGCCGCGCGAGATCGCCAGCGCCTTCTCGAACGCGGCGTGCGCATCGGCGTCGCGGCCGCGCTGCTGGTGCGCGAGGCCGAGCGTGAAGTAAGCGGGCTCGTGGTGCGGATTGATCTCCAGCGCGCGGCGGCACATCTCCTCCGCCGCGTCGTAGTCGCGGCCGAGGTAGTGGATGACGGCGGGGTTCGCGTTGATCATGAAGGAGAGCGGATCGCTCTCCGACGCCACCGCGATCTGCGCCAGCGCGTCCGCATTGCGCCCGCGATGCGCGAGCGCGAGCGCGTACCAGAGCCGCGCCGTCACGTAGCCGGGATTGAGGCGCAGCGCGTTCAGGTACTCCTCCTGCGCGCGCTCCCACTGCGCGTGGAACACCTCGTGGATCGCGCCCATCGACGCATGCGCCTCCGCCAGATCCGCGTCGAGCTCCAACGCGCGCGTCGCCGCGGCCTCCGCCTTCGGCATGAGCTGCAGCGGCGGATAGAGATCGCGGCTCGCCAGCGCGATGTACGAGTCGGCGAGACCTGAGTACGCGGGCGCGTACGCGGCGTCGGCGCCGATGGCCGACTCGAAGAAGAAGATCGCGCGCTCGATCCCCTCGGCCGTGCGGCGGTTCCAGTGATGCCTCCCCTTCAGATACAGCTGATACGCGGCGGCGCTCTCCGTGTAGCGCTTGCGCAGACGACGGTCCGTTTCGCCGGTGATGCGGAGGCGCAGCGCGGTGACGACGTCGCGCGAGAGCTCTTCCTCCAGCGCGAAGATGCCGCGGATCGGCGCCTGAAACTGCCTCCCCCACAACTGCGCGTCGCGCGCGAGGTCGATCAGCTCGACCTGCAGCGTCACGACGTCGCCGGCGACGCGGATGCGTCCGGTGAGCACCGCGCGCACGTTCAGCTCGCGGCGCACGGCGGCGAGCTGATCGTCCTTGTAGCGGAACGACGACGCGCGCGGCGCGACGCGCAGTCCGTCGATGGTAGTCAACGTGTTGATCAACGACTCGGCCAGACCGTCGGTGAGGTAGTCGAGGTCGGGATGGCCGGAGCGGTTCGCGAACGGCAGTACGGCGATGGAGTCGATGGCGTTGCGCTCCGGCGTCTCGGTCACCGGACCGCTGAACGCGTAGCCGAAGCGGTGCACCGTGCGGACGAACTTCGGCGCGCGCGCGTCGTCGTCGATCGCAGCGCGGATCTCTTTCACCAGGCTGGCAAGGTTCGCCTCGGACACGAACGTGTCGGGCCACAACTTCGCGAACAGCTCCTCCTTGGCGATCGGGTTCGGCCGCGCGGCGAGAAGCAGCTCCAGCAGTTGGAAGGCCTTGCCGGAGAGCCGCACGTTCTCCACGCCGCGCTGCAACGTGCGCGCGCCGGAGTCGAAGGAACAGTCGCCGAACAGAAGCCGCATCCCAGAATTTTCCCAGAACTCTCGCAGAGGCGGTTCAACACTCCGGCCGCGACATGACCGATCTTCACATGCAAGGAGATCGAATCAAATGAA